>JAFAGF010000195.1 GCA_023422975.1 Pseudomonadota bacterium | reverse complement strand
GGCGGCCTGTCCAAAGGAGAGTTTCTGCGCGAATTTGCCCCGGACTTCTTTTTTGACGACCAGACCGGCCATGTGCAATCGGCCAGCGTCCATGTGCCCGCCGGGCATGTCAGCAGCGGCATTGCCAACCGCACCCGCTGACCCTTTCTTTCACCCCATGAAAAAGCCACCCGCAGGTGGCTTTTTGTCGCTCCAGATGCTGCTTACAAACCGCCGGTGCGCTTCACCTTGGGCTCGTCGTACGTCAGCGGCTCATTGCGCACCAGCAACATGTTGCGCTCTTGCTGGTCCACCTTCTGGGCTTCCTGGGCCGCCTCCACCGCCATCGCGCTGGCGCGCCACATGGACTGGATGTGCTCAATCAACTCTTTGTAGATAGGCTCTTTGGGCGGCTCTTTTTCCTCTTCCTTGACCTGCTTGGCCTGCACTTCCGTCCAATCGCGGTCTTGCACGCTCTTGTCGGTGGGCTTTTCAGGGTTTTTGATGGTGACGGTCACGCCTTCACCGAGCTGGTCGGTGGACTCCACGGCATTCACGGCGTGCACCGGACGAATGGCAGCCGGCCCCGAGGCACCTGTGGAATACAAATTGGCACCTTGGGTATTCGTCCACTGGATGGGATTACGGTCTACAGGTGGTATTTGCATGGCGAGGCCCTCGGTTAACGGTCAAATAAAGCGACAAGAATTGGTTCCGCCCTCTTTATCGACACACTGCAGCAGAACTTTAGAAAAATTTTCACATTTTTTGCTGCAATGTGTCAAAACCGATATATTCCAACCATATCAAGCACTTACCAGGCTTATAAAAACAGCTCCAAGAACTTTTGCGACTGACGGTCAAGCCTGCGCGCATCAGCAATGCGGTATTGCACCCCATCGCGGCTGGTGATCAGCAAATGGTGGCGTCCTTGCAGCTTGCGAATGTCTTCTTCGGCCTTCAAGCCCAACTGGGCGGGCCCTTTGTCGGTCATGACCGACCAGACGCTGGGCACCGAGATGGCATCAATGGCTTCAATGCGCTGCACCTCCGGCACAAACTCACGCACAGCGAATTCTTCTTCCAGCAACAGGCGTGTGGCCGCAGAGACATCGCCCAACTGCGCAATCCAATACACCTCTTTGCCATCCCGCCCCACCAGGGAAATGGCCTCGTCGGGCGCAGCAATGGGAAACGCCCGCACGGGGGTCAGCCCCTCATGCACCGTGCCATCCGGCAGTGTCAGGCAAAGGCGGCCATGGGGATTGCGGCTCAGCTGGATGGCTGCGGCATTCATACTTTCTCTCCTTCGCGCGCCAAGGTCAGACCTGCAGCCTGCGCATCTTCCTCTGCCCGGCGGGCTTGGGCTTCGTACAGGCGCCAGTAAGCACCCTTGGCCGCCATCAACGCATCGTGCGGCCCCACTTCCACAATCTCGCCACGGTCCATCACCACTAGGCGGTCGGCTTTTCGCAATGTGGAAAGTCGGTGGGCAATGGCAATCGTGGTGCGGCCTTGCACCAGGTTATCCAGCGCTTTTTGGATCTCTTTTTCGGTTTCGGTGTCCACCGCCGAAGTCGCCTCGTCCAAAATCAGCAGACGCGGATCAATCAGCAACGCACGGGCAATGCTGATGCGCTGGCGCTCGCCGCCCGACAAACCTTGCCCGCGCTCGCCCACCACCGAGTCATAACCGTGCGGCAGGCGCAAGATGAATTCGTGCGCGTGCGCCGCGCGGGCAGCCGCCACAATCTCCGCACGGCTGGCGTTGGGCTTGCCGTAGGCAATGTTCTCGGCCACGGTGCCAAAAAACAGGAAGGGCTCTTGCAGCACCAGACCAATGTTGCGGCGGTAGTCCGCCACAGCCAGGCGGCGCACATCCACCCCATCGAGCTGAATGCTGCCCTCGGTCACGTCATAAAAGCGGTTGATCAAATTGACCAAAGTGCTCTTGCCCGAACCACTGTGGCCCACCAGACCAATCATCTCTCCGGGCTGAATATCCAGATTCAGGTTGCGAATGACTTGGCGGCTGCCATAGCGGAAGCCCACGTCATGCAGCGAAATACGGCCTTGCACGGGCTGCGGCAACTGCACAGGGTTGACGGGTTCTGGCACGCTGCTGACCTGGTCCAGCACATCAAAAATACGCTTGGCACCGGCTGCCGCCTTTTGCGTGATATTCACGATGCGGCTCATCGAATCCAGCCGCGTATAGAAACGCCCGATATAGGCGATAAAGGCCGAGAGCACGCCCACGGTAATCTGATCGTTGGCCACCAGCCAGATGCCAAAGCCCCAGACCACCAGCAAGCCAACTTCAGTCATCAGCCCTACGGTGGGCGAAAACAGCGACCAGACCTTGTTCACACGGTCATTGGCCTCCAGATTGCGCACATTCGCCTGGCGAAAGCGCTCAATTTCGTGCTCTTCCTGGGCAAACGCCTTGACCACACGCACACCTGGAATGGTGTCCGACAGCACATTCGTCACATCGGCCCATACGCGGCTGACACGGTCAAAGCCCACGCTCAAGCGACCGCGCACTTTTTGAATCAGCCAGGCAATGAACGGCAGCGGCACCAGCGTGACCAGCGCCAGCCAAGGGTTGATGGACGCCAGGATCACGGCGGTCATGACGATCATGATCACATCGGTCACGAAATCCAGCGCATACAGCGACAGGAACATGTTGATGCGATCCGTATCGGCGCTGATACGGCTCATCAAATCTCCCGTGCGCTTGCCGCCAAAGTACTCCAGCGACTGCTTCATCATGTGCGCGTAGGTGGTGGTGCGCATATCGGCACCAATGCGCTCGGACACCTTAGCCATCACCCAGGTGCGAGCCCAGCTCAGGCCCCATGCCAGCACGGCAGAAAGCAGCAAGCCCCCCAGATACAAGGCCACCAACCAAGGGTCGACCGGCTGCCCGCTCTTTTGGTAGGGGATCAGGATGTCATCCATGATCGGAATGGTCAGGTAGGGCGGCACCAGTGTTGCGGCGGTGGCCAGCAATGTCAGCACAAAGCCCAGAATCAGCAAGCCCTTGTAAGGCTTGGCAAAACGACCAATGCGCAGCAGCACCCAGGTCGAAGTTTTAGGCCCCGCCTGGCGTGCGCAAGCCGGGCACTCGTCACTGTCAGGCGGCAGCACCTCGCTGCAAACACTGCAGCGGTTTTCACCCACAGGCACCAGCGCTTGCGCCAAGGTGCCTGCAGCGGTCGCATCACGCAACTGCTCAAAACGCTGCAAAAGGCGAAGCACTTGCGCCTGCTGGCTCAGGGTAAAGCGCCAAAGCGCCAGGCGCTGGTGGCTGTCATGCAGCTCCAGCGTGCCTACGCCAGCATGGTCAATCAGCCGCAGCTGTAAATCTGCATCTAAAGGCCAACTTTGCCATTCTCCGTCTGCATCTTTGCCCACAATACGGGATTCTGTGAGCGCCAGCACCCCGGGCGCAAAGCGCAGCAAGACCGTCAAGTCAACCGACAGGGCTGCTTGCACGTTTTCATGGGGTGCGAGTTGCGCTCGTAGTTCAGCCCCCAAAGGGCCATTGAAGACACCAGAGGTATCTACAGGATGGTGATGTTGCATGTTGAATCGTTAGAACCCAGCGTTGGCCACACTGCCAAAGGGTTGGGGCATGGCGTATTCTCGGCAAGAACACATCACACCCAAGTAGGAGCTACTCCCTTGAACGCATCAAGGGTGAGTTTGGCTGACAAACAGCCACGGCTTTACCTCCTGCACACAATAGCCCTTCATTTTCAGACTGTGGCCTTTGACCCCAGCCTTTCACTTCAACGCTGATATTCATGGCGACATTCAAAGACATCCAACTGCTTCGTACCACCTATCTGCGTGGCCCCAGCGTCTGGACTTACCGTCCAGTTCTTGAAGTGTGGTTGGACCTGGGCGAGTTGGAGGACTACCCCTCCAACAAGATCGAAGGCTTTACCCCCCGCCTGACTGCCTGGTTGCCCGGCCTGGTGGAGCACCACTGTGGCGTCGGCCATCGTGGCGGCTTTCTGGAGCGCCTCAAAGACGGCACCTGGATGGGGCATGTGTTGGAACACACCATCATCGAGTTGCTGAACATGGCCGGCATGCCTGCCGAGTTTGGCCAAACCCGCTCAGTCTCGCAGCATGGTGTCTACCGCATGGTGTTCCGCTGCCCGGAAGAGTCCGTGGCCCATGTTGCCCTCCAGCAAGGCCACGCGCTGATCATGGCCGCCATCAACAACCGACCCTTTGATGTGCCTGCTGCGGTGCAAGCCATCAAGGCCGAGATTGAAAACCGCTATTTGGGCCCCAGCACCGCCAGCATCGTCAATGCAGCGGCTGAGCGCCGTATTCCCTGCATCCGCCTGAACGACGGCAACCTGGTGCAACTGGGCTATGGCGCAGCACAGCGCCGCATCTGGACCACCGAAACCGACAAGACCAGCGCCATTGGCTTTGGCATTGCCGAAGACAAGGACCTGAGCAAGCAGCTTATCAAGGCCTGCGGCATTCCCGTGCCCGAGTGGGAGCTGGTCAAAAGTGCCGACCATGCCTGGGAAGAAGCTGACTACATGGGCCTGCCCGTCACGGTCAAACCCTATAACTCCAACAAGGGTGAAGGCGTGGGCCTGAACCTGAGCACCGAAGCCGAAGTGCGCGCCGCCTATGACGAGGCGCGCAAGCTCACGCGCTATGTGATGGTGGAGCGCCACATTCCCGGTCATGTACACCGCCTGCTGATTGTGGGCGGCAAGATGGTCGCTGCTTCGCGTGGCGAATACCCCGAAGGCGGCCACAACCCACGCGCCAAGGTGGTCACCGTGGACTGCACCGACGAGGTACACCCCGAAACCGCCTACATGGCCGCCCTGTCCGCCAAGGTCGTGGGACTGGATATTGCTGGCGTCGACCTGGTCTGCCACGACATCACCCAGCCGCTGCAGACCCAAGGCGGTGCCATTTTGGAAGTCAATGGTGGCCCCGGCCTGCTGATGCACCTTAAGCCCAGCGTGGGCGTGGCACGCCCCGTGGGCCAAGCGATTGTGGAGCACCTGTTCCCCACGACCGACGGCGATACCGATGGCCATGCCTCGCGCATTCCCGTCGTGGGCATTGCCGGCACCCGCCACAATGCCTTCATCGCCCGCCTAGTGGGCTGGCTGCTGCAGCTGAGCGGCAAGCGCACCGGCGTAGCCAGCAGCGAAGGCACCTTCCTCGAAAGCCGCCTGACACAAAAGGGCGATAACACCAACTGGCATGCCGCACACCGCCTGCTGGTCAACCGGCTGGCGCAAGCGGCGGTTATTCAAACCACCGCCCGCTCGATTTTCGAAGAAGGCCTGGCCTATGACCGTTGCCAGGTGGGCGTAGTCACAGACATGGACGGTTTTGAAAGCCTGACCGACCACGACGTGCTGGAAGCCGAGCAAATGACACGCGTCATGCGCACCCAGATTGACGTGGTGCTCAGCCAGGGCGCGGGCGTGCTCAATGCTGACGATGAACGCACCGCCGACTTGGCCCGCCTGTGCGATGGCAAGGTAGTGTTCTACACCCACGACCCCAAGAGCGCCATCTTGTTGGCGCACCGCGAATCCGGTGGCCGCGCGGTGGTGTTGAACGGCAGCGATGTGCTGCTGGTGCATGGCAGCACCGAACGTGCCTTGGGCAAGCTGGATGCGCTGCGCCCCGTCAACGGTTTTGAGCCAGACTCCTCGGCCTTGCTGGCAGCGATTGCCACCGCCTGGGCGCTGGACATCACCCCCGAATTGATTGCAGCTGGCATCAAGACCTTTGATTACCAGCCTGCATAAACAAAAGATAGCTATCAGCGCTTGTCACATCTACGTTAGAAGCCAATTTGACCATTAAGTTGGCGGAAAGACAGACCATGGAAATTTCCCGCACCCGCGCCCTGCGTGGCCCCAACCTCTGGAGCCGCAACACCGCGATCGAATCCATCGTGCACTGCACCCCCGAGGAGCAGAATTTCACGCGGATTCCCGGTTTTGAAGACAAGCTGCGCGCCCGCTTCCCAGCCATTGGTGGCCTGCAAGGCCAGGGCATGGACAACACCTTGTCCATGGCCCATGCCCTAGAAGCGGCAGCGCTAGCCCTGCAAGCACAAGCGGGCTGCCCAGTCACCTTCAGCCGCACGCACGCAACCGTGGAAGCGGGCACCTACCAGGTGGTGGTGGAGTACACCGAAGAAGCGGTCGGCAAACGTGCCATGGAACTGGCAGAGGCACTGATCCAAGCCGCCCTGAACGACACCGACTTTGACGCCAAAGCCGCCATTGCCGAATTGCACGAACTGGATGAGGAAGAACGCGTTGGCCCTTCTACGGGCTCGCTGCTCAACGCTGCCATTGCACGCGGCATCCCTTTCCGCCGCTTGACGGCAGGCAGCTTGGTGCAACTGGGCTGGGGCAGCAAAGCGCGCAAATTCCAGGCCGCAGAAGTGGATCAGACCAGCTCGGTCGCGGAAACCATTGCTCAGGACAAAGACCTGACCAAGCGCCTGCTGCATGCAGCAGGTGTGCCCGTGCCCATGGGCCGCCCCGTCAAGGACGTGGAAGACGCCTGGGCCGTGGCCCAAGAGGTGGGCTTGCCCGTGGTGGTCAAGCCGCAAGACGGCAACCAGGGCAAGGGCGTCACGGTCAACATCACCACGCGCGAACAGCTGGAGAAGGCCTACGCCACGTCGATGGAGTTCGGCACCGTGGTGATGGTGGAGCGCTTTTTGCCCGGCCACGACTTCCGCCTGCTGGTGGTCGGTGACCACCTCGTAGCTGCGGCGCGTCGCGATCCACCCCAGGTGCTGGGAGATGGCCAACACACCATCCGTGAACTGGT
>JAFAGF010000109.1 GCA_023422975.1 Pseudomonadota bacterium | reverse complement strand
GCCACCACGGTGTGCTGGGGCGAGACGGCTTCGGTGTTGCGGATCATGCCGAACAACGATTTGTCTTGGTCCACACCGTCAATGGTGAACTTGGCGTTGAAGATCTTGTGGCGGCAATGCTCCGAATTGGCCTGCGCAAACATCATCAACTCCACATCGGTGGGGTTGCGCTTCAAGTCATTGAAAGCGTTGACGAGGTATTCGATCTCGTCTTCGGCCAAGGCCAAGCCCCACTGCTTATTGGCAGTTTCCAGCGCAGCGCGGCCACCGCCCAACACGTCCACAAACTCCATTGGCTGTGCGGCCAAGGTGTTGAACAGCTGCTCAGCTTCTGCGCGTGTAGCAAACACGGACTCGGTCATGCGGTCGTGCAGCAACGCGGCGATTTGCGCGGTTTGCTCTGCGCTCAGCTCGAGCTTGCCGCCGAGCAAGCCGGACTTCATCTCGACGCGGAACTCGGTCATGCGCTCCACGCGGAACACGTCCAAGCCGCAGTTGCGCGCAATGTCGGTGGCCTTGGAGGCCCAAGGCGAGATCGTGCCCAGACGGGGCGTGACGATGAACGCCGCACCTTCGCCCGCACCGGCGTAAGGGTCTCCATACGTCAACAAGGCCGCCAGACGCTGCGATTGCTCGACGGTCGGGGCGGCCTCGGTGGCGACAAGATGCACGAAGCGGGCAGTAATGCCCGTGATCTTGGGGTGAATAGCGACCAGATCGGTCAAGAGTTGCTGGGCGCGGAACGAGCTCAGGGCGTTTCCACCCTCAAACTGAGTCAAATGCAAGGTCACGAGGCGGCCTGTTTATGTGAAGGCTGGTGAAAAGCGCCTCAGCCCTGCTGGGTGAGCAACAGGGCCTGGGCGCTGAATCGAGAGAGCACCTATTTTACCGGGCCGAATACTGTCTATACGAAAAGCGATATGAGCTGGGGGAATAGGCACATGCCTTGCACACAAACCCCAACACCCTGCTAGCAACGTCAAGAAGTGCCGCTGCCACGCCAGCCTATCGCAGCCAGTGGAATAATCTCCCCATGAGCATCACCATCAAATCGCCCGAAGACATTGAGCGCATGCGCGTTGCAGGCCGCTTGGCTTCGGAAGTGCTGGACTACATCACCCCCCACATCAAGCCCGGCATCACCACCGCGGAAATCGACCGTTTGGGCGCCGAATGCATGGCCCAACAAGGCACCAAGTCGGCCACCATTGGCTACCAGCCGCCCGGCTATCCGCCCTACCCAGGCCACCTGTGCACTTCACCCAATCACGTGGTGTGCCACGGCATTCCCAACGATAAGCCGCTGAAAAAAGGCGACATCGTGAACGTGGATGTGACCGTCATCACCGAAGACGGCTGGTACGGTGACAACAGCCGCATGTTCCAGATCGGCGAAGGCACGATTGCGGGCAAGCGCCTGGACAAGCTGACGTTTGAAGCCATGTGGCTGGGCATTCAGCAAGTCAAGCCGGGCAACACGCTGGGCGACATTGGCTATGCCATTCAGACTTTTGCCGAAAAGCACAACCTGTCAGTAGTGCGCGAGTATTGCGGCCACGGTATTGGCCAAAAATTCCACGAAGAACCCCAGGTGCTGCACTATGGCCGCCCCGGCGAAGGCGTGGTGCTGGAAGAAGGCATGGTCTTCACGATTGAGCCCATGCTGAACCTGGGTAAGCGCGAAGTGAAAGAACTGGGCCAGGACGGCTGGACCATCATCACCAAAGACCGCAGCCTGTCGGCACAGTGGGAGTTGATGATGGCGGTCACCAAGACGGGCTACGATATCCTGACGTGGTCTGACGGCTCGCCTACGCCACCGGACTTTATCCAGAGCATCCGCTGCTGATAGTGCAGCCAGCGCTCTGGTAAAAACCCACAAGGCAGCCTGCACGACGCACGCTGCCTTTTTTTACAGCGTACGCGCGCGCAACGGCGATGGCACGCGCCAAACGCCGATTGCCCCGGCAACGAATATGCACGGCCTTGCAAGCGCGCATATTTCTTGCTTAGGTTAGGACCAGTTTTCTCCGACAGGTTATCGCGCTATGAACACCGAACTCGGCACCTTGCGTACCGTTTACCGCCAAGAAAAAAATGCCATCAGCGAGGGACTGCGAACCCCTGCAGCCAGCACACGCAGCATTCGCAGCGTGCTGCAAAAGCTCTCTCGCCTGACGGACAAGCATTTGTGCGCCATCCGCGCCGCCTCGCAACTGCCTGCGGAAGTGGCCTTGGTGGCAGTAGGCGGCTATGGGCGCGAGCAACTGTTCCCAGCCTCCGATGTGGACGTGCTGTTGCTGTTGCCCGGTGAATCCACTGAAGCCCACAACCACCTCAAGCCGCATCTGGAGCGTTTTATTGGCGCTTGCTGGGATGCCGGATTAGAAATTGGCTCCAGCGTGCGCACCATTGCCGAATGCGTGGCCGAAGCCAAACACGACGTCACGGTGCAGACCGCCATGCTGGAGGCGCGCTTGATTGAGGGGGATGCCGCTTTTTTTGCAGATTTTCAGCAGCAATACCGTGCAGGCCTGAATCCCAAAGCGTTCTTTACGGCCAAGACCTTGGAATTGCGCCAGCGCCACACCAAGCACGAGGGCACACCCTATTCGCTGGAGCCCAATTGCAAAGAGTCGCCCGGCGGCCTGCGCGATCTGCACACGATTTTGTGGGTATCGCAAGCCGCGGGTTTGGGCCGCACCTGGCGCGAGCTGGCGGCATCGGGCATCGCCACCGAGTTTGAAGCCACGCAACTGGAGCGCAACGAAGCCACGCTCAGCCTGATCCGGGCCAAGCTGCATGCCATCTCTGGACGCCACGAAGACCGTTTGATCTTTGACTTGCAGACTGCGGTGGCCGAATCCCTGGGCATCCAGAGCCATACCCCCGTGGGCGAGACTATGCCCGTGCGCGCCAGTGAGGTGCTGATGCGCCGCTACTACTGGGCCGCCAAAGCCGTCATGCAGCTGCAACAGATTTTGCTGCTCAATATCCAGGAGCACCTCTACCCCCACAACGCCGCGCTCAAGCAGATTGACGCGCGCTTTTGGGACAAGGACGGCCTGATCGAAGTGGCCAGTGACGACCTCTACCACCAGGACCCGCAGGCCATCTTGGCCACCTTTTTGACCTACCAGCAATCGCCCGGCCTGCGCGACTTGTCTGCGCGTACGCTGCGCGCGCTCTACAGCGCACGCGATGTGATGGACAGCAGTTTCCGCCAAGACCCCGTCAACCGCCGCACGTTCATGCAAATCCTGCAAGCACCCAGCGGGCAGACGCACGCCTTCCGGCTGATGAATGCCACCTCGGTGCTGGGGCGTTATCTGTGGTCATTTCGCCGCATCGTCGGGCAAATGCAGCACGACCTGTTCCACGTTTACACCGTGGACCAGCACACCCTGATGGTGTTGCGCAATATGCGCCGCTTTTTCATGGCGGAGCACGCCCACGAATACCCACTGTGCTCACAGCTGGCCAGCGGCTGGGACAAGCCTTGGCTGCTGTACCTGGCCTGCCTGTTCCATGACATTGGCAAGGGCCGCGGCGGTGATCACTCGGAAATTGGAGCGATTGAAGTCAAGCGTTTTGCCCGCCAGCACGGCATGGAAGCTGCTGATGCCGCTCTGGTGGAATTTCTGGTGCGTGAGCATCTGCAAATGAGCACCGTGGCGCAAAAGCAAGATACCTCTGATCCCGATGTCATCCGCGCCTTTGCCGAGCGGGTGGGTAACGAACGCCAGCTCACCGCGCTGTACCTGCTGACGGTGGCCGATATTCGCGGCACCAGCCCCAAGGTGTGGAACGGCTGGAAAGCCAAGCTGCTGGAAGACCTGTTCCACAACACCATGCGCGTGCTCGGCGGGCGTGCGCCCGATGCGCAATCGCTGGTGGAAGCGCGCAAGCGCGATGCACTGGTCCAACTGGCACTGTCGGCACAGCCGCATGAGTCGCACAAAGCCTTGTGGGACACGCTGACCGTGAGCTACTTCATGCGCCACGAGCCCGCCGACATCGCCTGGCACACGCGCCACCTCTCACGCCATGTAGGCAGCCCCACACCCGTGGTGCGCGCGCGCCAGTCGCTGGCAGGCGAAGGCGTGCAGGTGCTGGTGTATGCCCCCGACCAGGCCGATTTGTTTGCCCGCATCTGCGGCTACTTTGACAAAGCCGGGCTGATGGTGGTGGATGCCCGCATTCACACCGCGCGCAACGGCTACGCGCTGGATACCTTCCAGATTGCCTCCGAGCAGTTGCACATGCACTACCGCGAGCTGACCACCTTGATCGAAAGCGGCCTGCCTCAAGCCATTCAAAGTAAGGAGCCGCTGCCCGAGCCCATCAAACGCCGCCTGTCACGGCGTGTGCGCAGCTTCCCCATGGTGCCGCGCGTGACGCTCACCCCCGATGAGAAGGCGCAAAGCTGGCTGCTCAACATCTCTGCCAGCGACCGCGCGGGCTTGCTGTATTCCGTCGCGCGCATTCTGGCAGTGCACGGTTTGAGCGTGGAGCTGGCCAAGGTCTCTACGCTGGGCGAGCGCGTGGAAGACAGCTTTTTGGTGCAAGGTGCCAGCCTGGCCAACAACGCCAAACAGCTGCAAATTGAAACCGAGCTGGTGCAAATGCTGGAAGAGTAAGTGCATGCGCGATAGCGCGCCGCGCCTTCGCGGTGTGGCAACGGCATGATTTACCCCAGCATCTGCATCCACGAGCCCAACAGCCAATATCAATAAAAGAGCGCCTTGCGCTGGATTTAAAAGCACTTCAGATACAAAACCATCTGAAATACTTTCAATACCAGCGCAAGGCGCTACTTTTTAGCGAGCAATCACCGCATCGCGGATACCGCGTAGCTTTGTTTTTACCCAGCTACGCACATCCGATTGACGGTGATGTGATCAACCGAGCCAAACCGAGCCGGGTTAATAGTGCGGCGGCAACTCATCGCGCAAATTGCGCGGTGCCGTCTGCCCGCCTTCTGGCACCTGCTGGCGCAGCTGACGCACTTCGTTGATCAGCACATCGATTTGCTGCTGCTGGCGGTAGATGGTCATATTCAGCTGTTCCAGCAAATCATCGGTGTAGCTGGCCTTGACCTCCAACTCCATGATGCGCGCTTCCAGTTGCTCTGTGCTGAAGGACTCGCTCATGCGGCCATCGCCTTGGCCAAACGTGCCACGCCTTCGCGGATCTTCTCTTCATCGGCCGTTGCAAACGACAGGCGCAGAGTAGACACATCAGGGTTCTGGCTGAAAAATGGTGCGCCCGGCACAAAGGCCACGCCCGCTTCAATGGCCTTTTTGGCCTGCACATTGGCATCGGCCAGTTTGCCGCCTTGGCCCGTCAGCTTCACCCACAGGAACAGACCACCTTGGGGCTCGGTGAACGCCACCGCATCGCCCAGCGCTGCACGCAGGGCATCCATCATGGTCTGGGCACGTGCGGCATACACCTTGCGCACCTTGGCCAGCGTGGTGGGCATATGCCCTGCCAGCAGGTATTGTGCGGCCGTGGCCTGCGCGAACGTGCTGGTGTGCGCATCGCTGAACTGCTTGCACATCACCGCCTTGGCCAGCAACTCCGCATTGGCAATCAGCCAGCCAATGCGCAAACCGGGGCTGAGCACTTTCGACAGCGAGCCGCAGTGCGCCAGCCACTCGCGGCTACCCAACACTTCACTGGACAGTGCCAACAAACTGGCAGGGGGCGGCGCATCAAAGTACAGATCGCCATAGGGGTCGTCTTCCACCACCAAGGTTTTGTACTGCACCGCCAGCTCCAGCACACGCTTGCGACGCTCTAAACTCAAAGTGGCTCCACTGGGGTTTCCAAATGTAGGAATCAGATACACCAATTTGGGCTGGTGTTCGGCAATCAAACGCTCCAGTTCGTCCACGATTACACCATCGCTATCCACGGGCGCGCTGATGACTTCCGCCCCATACAAACGGAAGCACTGGATGGTGGCCAAGAACGTAGGTCCTTCCACAATCACCTTGTCGCCGGGACTGATCATGCATTTACCCAACAAGTCCAGTGCCTGCTGGCTGCCGGTGGTGACAATCAGGTTGTCGGCGTACACATCTTTGGCACCCTTGGTGGCCATGAAGGCTGCCAGTTGCTCACGCAAAGGGCCAAACCCTTCTGTGGCGCCATATTGCAAGGCCAAGCCCGGATTGTCAGTCAGCGCTTTATTCGCCGCTTCTTGAATGCCAGCCACATCAAACATGGCGCTGTCAGGAAAACCGCCTGCAAAACTAATAATCCCCGGCTTACCCAATAACTTAAATAACTCTCGTATGGCGGAGGTTTCTACATTGTCCAACCGTTTGGCAAACTGCATTAAGAATTTCCTTTCATTTAAAAATTCAATGCCTTATGTATTCTGTCTTTCGAATCAGCATTTTCCGACAAGTGGTTTGTTTTTCGAATGCTAACCTTCTCTCGAAATCCGTGAGGAGGGTTTACTGCGCCATGTTGAAAATATAAAGACTATTATTCATTGCTATATTTAATATTTTGATTATTCAATATTTAAACTAAATCTATTCAAACACCGATACTGCCTCAAAAATATTAATTGGCACACCATTTGACGAGTCGCGAGCATTCACTTACTTAGTTTTACAACCTGGAGCAAGCGATGCGCACTCAAACCACTCACCTCACTCGTACTGCTCAAATGTTAGCGGTTTCTGCGGCCGTTTTGGCGCTCACAGCTTGCGGATC
>JAFAGF010000186.1 GCA_023422975.1 Pseudomonadota bacterium | reverse complement strand
CAGGCATGCTGCTGGCTCCGACCCTGCTGGTGTTGCTGCTGGGCAGTCTGTACCTGCAATACGCCAGCCACCCTGCCGTGAGCGGCGCTTTGCGTGGCATGGGCGCGGTGGCTGCAGGCCTGGTGCTGGGCACCGGACTCAAACTGTCTGCATCGCTGCACAAACACCCACTACCGCTGTGGCTAGGCTGGCTGTTGAGCATGGCCGCCTTTGCCATGGTGGTGTTTTTGCGCTGGCCACTGTGGTGGGTGCTCCCCATGGTGGGCGGCATCGGCTGCGCCGTCACATGGAAACGGCTAACCCCATGAATGAAGCCCTGACCCCGTTGACACTGGATGCTGCGGGCTGGCTGCACCTGCTGGCTTATTACTTGTCACTGTCACTACTCTCGGTCGGCGGTGCCATGGCCACGGCACCCGAAATGTACCGCCACACCGTCGAGCAGCAAGGCTGGCTTAGCCCCCACCAGTTCTCCGACTCCATCGCCATCGCACAAGCTGCACCCGGCCCCAACATCATGTATGTGGCCTTGCTGGGCTGGAACATCGGTCTGAACG
Source organism: Pseudomonadota bacterium (assembly GCA_023422975.1). Taxonomy (GTDB): domain Bacteria; phylum Pseudomonadota; class Gammaproteobacteria; order Burkholderiales; family Burkholderiaceae_C; genus Comamonas. The sequence continues at coordinate 5,902 of JAFAGF010000186.1, read as the reverse complement.
CCATGACTCCCCTGACCGGGTGGACCGCATGGTTGGTCGCACTGGCCAGTTGTTTGGTCTGCATGGGTGGCATGCTGCTGCCCAGTTCCTGGTTGACGTGGAGCAGCACGCGCTGGCTACGCCGCAACCATGCCCGGCGCAGCGTACGCGCTTTCCGCTGGGGGATGATGCCCTTGGTCGTGGGCATGGTGCTGGCAACTGGATGGATTTTGGCAACCCGCACCACCGACACCACTCATCCGTGGGCCATGTGGGCACTGACCGCAGCCGCAGCCGCTTTGGTGTGGAAAACCAAACTGCACCTGCTGTGGATGTTGGCAGCCGGCGCGCTGCTGGGCAGCCTGGGTTGGATTTAAATTTCAGAGCTGCTGGAGCAGTACTGGCAAGGATTTTGCTGCATTTTGATGCACTACGGCATCGGCCAGCATATCCAGCTCGGTGGCTTGCGGATTAACGATGACCACCTTGGCGCCGCGCTGGTGCGCCTGAAACACCAAGCCGGCAGCGGGGTAAACCACCCCAGACGTACCCACCACCAGCATCACATCGCAGGCATTCACCGCCTGCTCGGCCTGCGCCAGCGCATCGACCGGCAAATGCTCACCAAACCACACCACGCCCGGGCGCAACATATTGCCGCAAGCGCTGCAGCGTGGTGGCTCGCCCCCTTGGGCCAAGGCATGCGCCATATTGCACAGCGGGCAACACACATCCAGCCACTGATTGCGCATGAAATCGCCATGCAAGGCAATCACGTCATGGCTGCCTGCGCGCTGGTGCAAGCCATCGACGTTTTGCGTAATCAGCTGCAGCTTGCCTGAATGGATCTGCGCAAACGCAGCCAGCGCGCTGTGCGCCGCATTCGGCTGCACCTGGGCAATCAAATCGCGCCGGTAGCTGTACCACTGCCACACCCGCTGAGGGTGCGCACGAAAGCCCGGTGCAGACGCCATCTCCTGCGGATCAAACTGCGCCCAGTAGCCCGTGTGCGTATCGCGAAACGTGGGCACACCGGACTCGGCACTGACTCCGGCCCCGCTGAGCACTGCCACCTGCCGGGCCGCCTGCACCCATTGCTGCACCTGCGCAATGTTTTCAGTGTTTTTGGCCTCCAAGACAGACATGGCGGGCGCTAATAGCTATCTTTATTAAGCTTTACGCTGACGCACGGCTTCGTACAGGCACACGCCGCTAGCGACGGATACGTTCAGGCTTTCCACCGCACCTTGCATGGGAATGCTGATGAGTTCATCGCAGGTCTTGCGTGTCAGCTGACGCATACCGTCGCCCTCTGCACCCAGCACCAAAGCAACCGGGCCTTTCAGATCGACCTGGTACAGGTGCTTGTCGGCATCACCGCTGGTGCCGATCACCCAGATGTTGCGCGCTTGCAGCTCTTTGAGCGTGCGCGCTAGGTTGGTGACCATGAAGTAAGGCACAGTCTCGGCAGCGCCGCTGGCCACCTTGGCCACTGTGGCGTTGATGCCCGAGGAATGGTCCTTGGGGGCAATCACGGCATGCACGCCTGCACCATCGGCCACGCGCAAGCAGGCGCCCAGGTTGTGGGGATCGGTCACACCATCGAGCACCAGCAGCAAGGGGTTCTTGACGCCCGACTCTTCCAAGTCGTCCAGCAATTCGTCCAGCGTACGGGTGTCTTTGACTTCTTCCACGCGTGCCGCCACGCCTTGGTGCCCGTGGCTGCCCGCCAGCTTGGCAATGCGCATGGCATCGGCTTCGATCAGGCGAGCCCCGGCTTCCTTGGCTTTTTCCAAGAACTGGCGCATGCGCGCGTCACGGCGCGTGCCTTCGTAATAAATCTCAATGATGGACTGGGGCGCGGTCTTTAAACGCACGCCAACGGCGTGAAAGCCGAAAAGAACTTTAGGGGACGACATAGTGGCCGAATTATCCAGTGTCATGACCACTTGCGGTGGCAAGTCGTGAGATACCTTGTGTTGACTTAGATAAATCAACACGCACAAGCATCACTTCATACCGCGCAGTTATGAAGACATATCACTGACGGAATATGTCAGAGCACCTAAACTCGCCGCTTTATATGTAAGTGGTGCAACCTTTCTCACATGATCTTCCAACCTTTGATTAACTGGTCGCAGCGCACCAGCATCGTCACGCAAATCGTTATGGGCCTGGTTCTGGGTATTGCCCTTGCCCTCATCTGGCCAGAAGCTGCCCTCAAAGTGGAGTTCTTGGGCACACTGTTTATCTCTGCCCTGAAAGCAGTTGCACCGATTTTGGTGTTTGTGCTGGTGATTGCCGCCATCAGCAACAAGCGACCTGGCGAGAGCAGCCACCTCAAGCCCGTGCTGTGGCTGTATGTGGTTGGCACCTTGAGTGCCGCGATTGTGGCGGTTGTGGCCAGCACCCTCTTCCCCACCACACTGGTGCTCACTGATGCCGCCACCGGCATGGCTGCCCCTGGTGGCATTGGTGAAGTACTGATGCAATTGCTCAAAAACGCGGTCGCCAACCCGATTAACGCGTTGCTCAATGCCAATTACATCGGCATTTTGGTGTGGGCCGTGGCCATCGGTATTGCACTGCGCCGCGGTGCAGAAACCACGCGCCAAGCCGTGGCCGATCTGTCCAATGGCATCACCCTGATCATCCAAGCCGTCATTCGCGTGGCACCTGTCGGTATTTTTGGTCTGGTAGCCGCCACCGTGGCCACCACCGGCACCGAAGCTCTGGCTGGCTACGTGCAACTGCTGGCTGTATTGCTGGGGGCAATGCTGTTTGTGGCACTGGTGGTCAACCCCATCATTGTTTGGTACAAGATTCGCCGCAACCCCTTCCCGCTGGTGTGGATGTGCCTGCGCGAAAGCGGCGTGACAGCGTTTTTCACACGCAGCTCTGCAGCCAACATTCCGGTCAACATGGCGATTGCCAAGCGCCTGAATTTGGATGAGAACACCTACAGCGTCGCCATTCCGCTGGGGGCCACCATCAACATGGCGGGCGCTGCCATCACTATCAGTGTGCTGACGCTGGCTGCGGCCCACACGCTGGGCATCGCTGTAGACATCCCCACCGCCATTTTGCTGTGCGTGGTGTCTGCCGTGTGTGCTTGCGGGGCCTCCGGCGTAGCAGGCGGCTCGCTGTTGCTGATCCCCTTGGCCTGTTCCATGTTTGGTATCTCCAACGACGTGGCTATGCAAGTGGTGGCGATTGGCTTCATCATCGGCGTGCTGCAAGACTCTGCCGAGACAGCACTGAACTCCTCGACCGACGTGCTGTTCACCGCAGCCGCTTGCCTGGCGGAAGAGCGCAAGTCTTAGAGAGTGTAGAAGCTCAATGCGCTGGTGCGGCACATCAGCTCCCTAACAAAATGGCTCCTTCACGGAGCCTTTTTTCATGCAGCAGTTCCAAGATTGCGCGGCAGTGCTTAAGCGGCACCCAGCCTTGAAACTTCGCCTCCGCCCAGTCAGCACCGCTGCGGCTATTTCGCACTTGGAAGCTGCCCCACACCGCGTTCGCTCATAGCTTTGACCTGGGCACAGTTGCGGCTTTGTTCGTCTTTGCTGATCGACGTCCAGCGCGTTGCAAAGTCCGCTTTAGCGCTGGCATAGGCCACATCGTATTGGGCAGGCAGCACCCCTTGGACCAACATAGCGGCACGCTGTTTGGCCTGTGCACTTTGCAGCGCCTGCGCAGACATATGCCCGCAAGACAGCGCCATTTCATTCATGGAAGCAGCCAGCTGAATCAGTGAAGTCTGGGTCGTATCAAGCGGCTGCGCAGACACCCCACTTGCCAGCCACACGCACGCCAACCCCATCCAGTTTTGAAAACCCTTCATGCCCACCCTTTCTTTGCAGAACCCGCCTGCGCGCTTTGAACTCCAAAAAGTGTGTCTACGATGGTGAAAATTTGCAAATAAAAAGCAGCCCGAGAGCTGCTTTTGGTCAAAGTGTAGGCTTTGGTACTTGTTTTAGTACTTAACGGTAGTACGCCTCCACCACACCCTTGAGCTTGATCAACAGCGGGCGGCCCTTGCGATCCAGCGTTTTACCAGCAGGCACCTTCACCCAGCCTTCACTCACGCAGTACTCTTCCACATCACCGCGCTCCTTGCCATTGAAACGAATGCCAATGTCGTGTTCAAACACTTCGCGGACAAAAAACTTGCTGGTAGGGTCGATCGACAAATGATCAGGCAATGCAGGGCGGGCGGTAGCTTCAGTCATAGTGGTTCCAGTTCAGCGGGGCCTAGCCCCAAATTCACGAATGCGGCGATTGTCCTGCATTTCGCTCGTATTCCTGCACTCACACCAAACGGCCAGCCTCTATGGTCAAGATGCGCTCACATTGCGCCGCAATCCCGCGGTCGTGGGTCACCAGCACCAGCGTTGTGCCCTGCTCGCGGTTGAGCTGCAGCATCAAATCCATCACGGCTGCGCCCGTGGCATGGTCCAGGCTGCCGGTGGGCTCATCAGCCAGCAACACCGCAGGCTGCACCACAAAAGCCCTGGCCAAAGCCACACGCTGCTGCTCTCCGCCGGACAGCAGCTTCGGGTAGTGCTGCAGGCGCTGCTCCAGCCCTACGCGTTGCAACATCTCCTGCGCCTGCTGGCGCGCAGCGCGCACGCCCGCCAGCTCCAGCGGCAGCATCACGTTTTCCAGGGCCGTCAAATTGGGCAGCAACTGAAAACTTTGAAAAACAAAACCAATTTTTTGCCCGCGCAACGCGGCGCGTGCATCTTCATCCAGCGCAAAAATATCTTGGCCCTGCACGCGCACCGTGCCTTGGCTAGGGGTATCCAAACCCGCCAGCATGGAAAGCAAGGTACTCTTGCCCGAGCCCGAGGCGCCCACAATGGCCGCTGTTTCCTGTGGCTGCAGAGAAAAATGAATATCACGCAGAATCTCTAGGGTGCCCGTGGAATCGGTCACGGCTTTGGAGAGATGATTCACTTCGATCACAGGCTGGGAAGAAACACTCAGAGACATGGAAAACCTTGTAACAAGCATGCACAACGCACACACAGGGATAAATCGTCGCCACTTTATCGCGACTTTGAGCGCACTGAGCGCCAGCACGGGCGCTTGGGCCGCCCGCCCCAACCATGTTTTGGTGCTGGGCGACTCGCTGAGCGCGGAGTATGGGCTGACACGCGGCACAGGTTGGGTGGCTTTGCTGGAGCAAAAGTTCAAAACCTCGCAGCAAGCGGTCACCGTGACCAATGCCAGCATCAGCGGCGAGACCACATCCGGAGGGCGCATGCGCTTGCCAGCGCTGCTCAAGCAGCACCAGCCCAGCATCGTCATCATTGAACTGGGCGGCAACGATGCGCTGCGGGGGCTGCCGCTGAGAGGCACTTTAGATAATTTAAGGGCGATGACGCAAGCTGCACAAGCGGCAGGCGCTACGGTTTTAATACTGGGCATGCAAATGCCACCCAACTATGGCAAGCAGTACGCCCGAGACTTTGAGCAGCTTTTCGCCCGGGTGGCCCAAGAATTCAAAACCGCCTTGGTGCCCGCATTCCTCAAGGGCGTGGCAGATGCACCCAATCCCACGGCCCTGTTTCAGGCAGACCGCATTCACCCCACGGCCGAGGCCCAGCCTATCCTGCTGGGCAATGTGTGGCCCGTGCTGCACAAGCTACTGTGACGATGCGGTAAGCCATAAAAAAACCAGCCTGCAGGCTGGTTTTTTTTATTCACTCTGGCACGGGAGGCGTGGTGGGCAGCGGCGGCTGCACAGCCTCAACATCATCCCCTGTCGAGGGCTGAGGGTTGACTTTGCGTTCGGCTTTTTCGCGCAGCTTATCTGCCTTTTTGTTCTTTTTTGCCAGTTCGCGTTGACGTTTTTCGTATCCGTAGTTTGGAGTGGCCAATGTTGACTTTCGTAATTAAGACATTGAAGTGGTTCGGG
>JAFAGF010000137.1 GCA_023422975.1 Pseudomonadota bacterium | reverse complement strand
ACTTACGCCGCATTGGATGCGTGGGTTGACCAGCACTTTGACGAGCAGGTGCAATTTCTGCAGGCACTGGTGCAAGTGCCCACCGATACGCCCCCCGGCAACAACGCCCCGCACGCCGAGCGCACGGCCGATCTGATTGCCGAATTTGGCTTTGAGGCTGAAAAGCATGCGGTGCCCACACAGCAGGTCAAGGACTACGGTATGGAGTCCATCACCAACCTGATCGTGCGCCGCCCTTATGGCGACGGTGGCAAGACGATTGCGCTGAACGCCCACGGTGACGTGGTGCCGCCCGGCGAAGGCTGGAGCAAAGACCCCTACGGTGCCCAGATTGAAGACGGCCAGATGTTTGGCCGCGCCACGGCCGTGAGCAAGAGTGACTTTTCCACCTTCACCTTCGCCGTGCGCGCGCTGGAAGCCGTGGCCAAGCCCACGCAAGGCAATGTGGAGCTGCACTTTACGTACGACGAAGAATTTGGCGGCCTGCTGGGCCCCGGCTGGCTGCTGGAACAAGGCCTGACCAAGCCCGACCTGATGGTGGCAGCCGGCTTCAGCTACGAAGTGGTGACCGCGCACAACGGCTGCTTGCAGATGGAAGTGACCGTGCACGGCAAGATGGCCCACGCGGCGGTGCCCCACACCGGTGTGGATGCGCTGCAAGGCACCGTGGCCATCATGAACGCGTTGTACGCCGAGAACACCAAGTACCAGCAAGTCACGTCCAAGGTGCCCGGCATCAAGCACCCGTACCTGAACATTGGCCGCATTGAAGGCGGCACCAATACCAATGTGATCCCCGGCAAGGTGGTGCTCAAGCTGGACCGCCGCATGATCCCCGAGGAAAACCCCGTGGAAGTGGAAGCCAGCATCCGCGCCGTAATTGCCCAGGCGGTGGAAGGCTTCAACACCCAGCGCGGCTATCAGGGTGACGACGCTGTGCGCGTAGACATCAAGCGCCTGCTGCTGGCCAACGCGATGACACCGCTGGCAGGCAACAAGCCTTTGGTGGACGCCATCCAGACCCATGGCGCTGCCGTGTTTGGCGAAAAGCCCGCTGCCGTGGGCACGCCGCTGTACACCGATGTGCGCCTGTATGTGGAGCGTGGCATTCCCGGCGTGATCTACGGTGCTGGCCCCCGCAGCGTGCTGGAAAGCCATGCCAAGCGTGCAGACGAGCGCCTCGTGCTGGAAGACCTGCGCCGCGCCACCAAAGTGGTAGCACGTAGTTTGGCGGATTTGCTGGCTTAAGCTACAGTCAGCGCTGTTTCAGTTTCAACTGCAGCCCCCATCGCTAACGCGCTGGGGGCTTTTTTTATGGCATGAAAAATGCATTGGTACGGCACCCGCCTCCAAGTACCACCACGCGCTGTGTATGACAGTGCGCAGTCACCCAAGGCCATGCTGCGGAGACTGGGTGCATCTCAGGTACCGCTCAAATTTCATAGTGCAAAAAGCTTTTTTGCTTCACAAAAAAGAAAATCGCACTCTGTAAAAAGTTGGCATTTTTAAGGGGCAAACCCCTATGAAATAAGGCCATATCTGGGGTTTCTCTTGGAGGGCTTTAGACCTTACTTTGTATACACTTTTTGTATGGATCGTTGTGCGCAAGATGTGCATTGCGTTCTGTCAAAACAGATAAAGGATTCCAAGGAAGACCCCCATGCAAACCAATGTGCATCCTGTTGATGAAAAACTACCGTTAGGGCGCGTCACCGCCCTAGGCCTGCAACACGTGCTGGTGATGTACGCCGGTGCCGTGGCTGTTCCACTGATTGTGGGCCGTGCGCTCAACCTGCCCGCCGAACAAGTGGCCATGCTGATCTCTGCAGACTTGTTTGTCTGCGGGCTGGTCACCCTGATTCAGGCCATGGGCTGCACGCAGTGGTTTGGTATCAAGCTACCGGTCATGATGGGGGTGACCTTTGCGGCGGTTGGCCCCATGGTGTCGATGGCACAAAGTACGGGCGGACACGCGGGCGCCGGCTTGATTTTTGGCTCCGTCATTGGCGCAGGGGTGATCTCCATGCTCTTGGCGCCCGTCATCAGCCGCTTGCTGCGCTTTTTCCCTCCGGTGGTCACTGGCACCATCATCACAGTGATTGGTATCAGCTTGATGCGTGTGGGCATCAACTGGATTTTTGGCAACCCCGTCGGACCGACAGCCCCTTCCATGCCCAACCCGGAGCACCTGAAGTGGCTGTCAGAAGCACAAGCCATGGCTGGCGCACCCGGCACCTCTTTGGCGCCAGTACCCAAAGGCTTTGCCGTGGTGCCAACCATTCCCAACCCCAAATATGCGGACCTGACGGGCGTGGGTATCTCGGCGATTGTGCTGCTCACCATCTTGCTCGTGGCACGCTTTGGCAAAGGCTTTTTGGCCAATATCTCGGTCTTGCTGGGGATTGTGGTGGGCGGCGTCATCACGACCGCCATGGGATTGATGGACTTTCACAAAGTGGCTGAGGCCCAATGGTTCAATGTGGTGCTGCCGTTTGAAATTGCCATGCCCGTGTTTGACCCTATCCTCATCCTGACCATGACCTTGGTCATGGTGGTGGTGATGATTGAGTCCACCGGCATGTTCCTGGCCTTGTCCGACATGACAGGCAAACCCATCAACCAAAACGAGCTGACCCGCGGCCTGCGCACCGATGGTCTGGGTACCTTGATTGGCGGCATCTTCAATACATTCCCCTACACCAGTTTCTCGCAAAACGTGGGGTTGGTCGCTGTCACAGGCGTGAAGAGCCGCTGGGTCTGTGTGGCTGGTGGCGTGATTTTGATCGTGCTGGGCGTTCTACCCAAGATGGCCATGCTGATTGAGTCGCTGCCCACCGTGGTGCTGGGTGGTGCGGGCTTGGTGATGTTTGGCATGGTGGCAGCCACCGGCATTCGCATCCTCTCGACCGTGGACTTCAAGGACAACCGCAACAACGCGATGATCGTGGCCGTCTCTATCGGCGTAGGCATGATCCCATTGGTTGCCCCCAACTTCCGCCAGTGGATGCCCCATGCAATTCATCCACTGATTGAATCCGGTATCCTCTTGGCCTCGATTGCTGCAGTGCTGCTGAACGTGTTTTTCAATGGCGCACGTGGCGATACCCAAGCCGTTATCAATGCCGCTCGCCAGGCGGATGCGCACTAAAGCATCCTGATCTAGCTCCTCGCCCAGCTTATTTGGGCGCCCCGCAGCCCCGGCCTATCCAGCCGGGGTTTGTGCATGCGGTGACGCATATTGCAGCGCACCATAGGTTCATTGATAGCAGACACACGACCTAGAGTAAGCTCTAGGTAAGCAAGCACCATAGCTTGCCGAGTCAGATTCACCAGATTTTTGTATGACGCAAACCCTGTCCACCGCTGAACAAGCCCTGCGCGATGCTGCGCGTGAGTACCACGCTAGCCCTAACAAGGGCAAGATTTCGGTCACCCCGACCAAGCCCCTGTCCAACCAGCGTGACCTGTCGCTGGCCTACTCTCCTGGCGTGGCTTACCCCTGCTTGGACATTGAAGCCGACCCCGCCAAGGCCGCTGAGTACACCTCGCGCGGCAATCTGGTCGGCGTGATCACCAACGGCACCGCCGTGCTGGGTTTGGGCGATATTGGCCCGCTGGCTTCCAAGCCGGTGATGGAAGGCAAGGGTTGCCTGTTCAAGAAGTTTGCCGGTGTGGACGTGTTCGACATCGAGCTGGCTGAGCGCGATCCCGACAAGCTGATCGACATCATTGCCTCGCTGGAGCCCACCTTGGGCGGTATCAATCTGGAAGACATTAAGGCGCCCGAGTGCTTCTACATTGAGCAAGAACTCTCCAAGCGCATGAACATTCCGGTGTTCCACGACGACCAGCACGGCACCGCCATCATCTCCAGCGCTGCCCTGTTGAACGGTCTGGAACTGGTGGGCAAGAAGATTGAAGACGTGAAGGTGGCCGTATCGGGCGCCGGCGCGGCGGCCATTGCCTGCGTGAACGTGATGGTAGGCCTGGGCGTGCAGCGCAAACACGTGTTCATGTGCGACTCCAAGGGCGTGATCTACAACGGCCGCCCCGGTGGTTTTGATGCCTCCAAGGCCCAGTACGCGCAAGACACCGATCTGCGCACCCTGGCTGATGCCGTCAACGGCGCTGATGTGTTCCTGGGCTGCTCCGCAGCAGGCACGCTGACTGCCGACATGGTCAAAACCATGGCCAGCCAGCCCATCATCTTGGCGCTGGCCAACCCTGAACCAGAAATCCGTCCCGAGCTGGCCAAGGCCGTGCGTCCCGATTGCATCATTGCAACCGGTCGCTCGGACTACCCCAACCAGGTCAACAACGTTCTGTGCTTCCCCTACATCTTCCGTGGTGCGCTCGATTGCGGTGCCACCAAGATCACCGAAAGCATGAAGCTGGCCTGCGTGCGCGAAATCGCGGCGCTGGCCAAGCAAGACGTGAGCGATGAAGTCGCCGCTGCCTACCAGGGCAAGGAGCTGAAGTTCGGCCCCGACTACCTGATTCCTACGCCCTTCGACACCCGCCTAATCATGCGCATTGCCCCTGCCGTGGCCCAGGCTGCGGCAGAGTCGGGCGTGGCAACGCGCCCCATCGAAGACATTGCGGCGTACCGCGACAGCCTCAGCCGCTTTGTCTACCAGACCAGCATGATCATGCGCCCCGTGTTTGCGGCCGCCAAGAGCAATCTGCAGCGCGTGGCTTACGCCGAAGGTGAAGACGAGCGCGTACTGCGCGCCGTGCAGGTGGTAGTGGAAGAAGGCTTGGCCAAGCCCATCCTGATTGGCCGCCCTGCCGTGATCAACGCACGCATTGAAAAAGCGGGCCTGCGCCTGCAGCCCGGCGTGGATGTGGAAATCTGCAACCCTGAAGACGATCCACGCTTTCGCCAGTACTGGGAGACCTACCACCGCATGATGGGCCGCGAAGGCGTCACGCCCGAGACCGCCAAGTCTGCCGTGCGCCGCTCCAACACCTTGATTGCAGCCCTGATGGTCAAGCTCGGCGATGCCGACGCCATGCTGGCTGGCCTGGTGGGCCGCTTTGACCGCCATCTGGACTACATCGAGACCGTGCTGGGCCACAAGGCAGGTGCTGACCGCTTGGCCACCGTGAACGCTTTGCTGCTGGAAGACCGCACCCTGTTCATCGCGGACACCTACATCAACGAAGACCCATCGGCGCAAGAGCTGGCACAGATTGCCAAGATGGCAGCCGACGAAGTGGCCCGCTTTGGCATTCCACCCAAGGTGGCCTTCCTGTCGCACTCGAACTACGGCTCCTCCAGCCGCCAGTCCGCCAAGAAGATGCGTGCAGCACGCGACCTGTTCGCCGCTGCCAATCCTGGCATCGAATGCGATGGCGAAATGCACGGTGACACGGCGCTGGACGAAAAGGTGCGTTCACGCACCCTGCTGGACAGCACCCTGCACGGCGAAGCCAATGTGCTGATCTGCCCCAATCTGGACGCGGCGAACATTCTGTTCAACGTGCTCAAGACCACCGCATCGCACGGCACCACCATCGGCCCGATCCTGATGGGTGCATCGGCCTCGGCCCACGTGCTGACACCGTCGTCCACCGTGCGCCGCGTGGTGAACATGACGGCCCTGTCGGCCGCACAAGCCATTGCGCACAAGGCCTAAGCCCCGCCGCCCTGCGCGGCACGGCTGAAACAAAAAGCCCTTGGCACATGCCAAGGGCTTTTTTTCATCTGCACTCAGACTATAGCGCTTTGATTGTTGTAGCTTCTAGCGCTTGCAAATACTAGGTTTCAGATACAAATCCATTTGAAACCTAAATATATCCAGCACTTGCAGCTCACATTTCATCAATGGTGGTACTCGCGCTGCCTGCCTGCATGGCGGCCTTGCCTGCATCAGCCTCAATGGCAAAGCGCTCACGGCAGGTCACATAAAAGCTGGCACCAAAACGGCCCACGGGAAAGTAATCCTGTAGCTTCACGCGCCACGTTTCAGTATCCACCAGCCCGTCACGCACGGCCAGCCACTGCACGCGGCCAATGAAAACGTAGCGGCTGTCGGTTTCCATCAACTCATGCAGCACGCATTCAAAGGCCACCGGTGCCTGCGCAATGCGCGGCACCTGCACGCTGTGTGAGGGCACGGTACTCAACCCGGTGTAGGCCAGCTCGCTTTCGGTCACAGGCAGGCGGTCACCACAGCGGTGCATGGCCGCCGCAATGGGTTCATCGGCCAGATGCACCACAAACTCTTTGGTGCGCAGAATGTGCGCGGCCGTGTCTTTGAGCTGACCGTCTTGCAGCTTGTTCACACTCAACATCACCACCGGTGGGTCTTCACCCACCATGTTGAACATGCTGAAAGGCGCGGCATTCACCGTGCCGTCCTCAGCCAAGGTCGTCACCAGTGCAATGGGCCGCGGCACGATCAGGCTGGCCATGAGTTTGTAGCGCTCATACGCGCCCAGGGTAGAGAAATCGATTTCAGTCATGGGTGTCCGTTTCTGTCGCCTTGTGCATGCCAGACAGGGCAATTGCACTGCACGTCGCAACTTGCATGCCAATTGTGTATGCAATTCAGGCATTGATTTTGCTCAAGCAGTGCACCCTAACCCTTTGATTGTGTTGAACCATGCGCAAACGCCAATTTCTCCAGACCGCTGCTGCCGCCCTGCTGGCCACTTCTGCCCTGGGCAGCGCCCATGCCCAAACCACACCCTTGAAGTTCCAGTTGGACTGGCGCTTTGAAGGCCCGGCCGCCCTGTTTGTGCACCCGGAACAAAAAGGCTACTTCAAGGAAGTGGGGCTGGATGTGAACGTGGAAGCCGCCAGCGGCGCTGGCGCCATCCAGCGCGTGGCCTCGGGCACGCACGATCTGGGCTTTGCCGACCTGGCCGCGCTGATGGAGTTCCACGCCAACAACCCCGAAGCGCCTATCAAGCCCGTGGCCATCATGGTGATCTACAACACCACACCGGCTTCGGTGATGGCGCTGAGGCAATCCGGTATCACCAAGGCAGCCGACCTGACCGGCAAAAAGCTGGGGGCGCCCATTTTTGATGCAGGCCGCCGCACCTTCCCCATTTTTGCGCAGGCCAACGGTGTGGGCCCCGTGCAATGGACCACCATGGACCCGCCGCTGCGCGAAACCATGCTGGTGCGCGGTGAGCTCGATGCCGTGACTGGCTACACCTTCACCAGCCTGCTGAACCTGGAGGCACGCGGCGTGAAGCGCGAAGACGTGGTGGTGCTACCCTATGCCACCCACGGCGTGCAGCTGTACGGCAATGTCATCATCGCCAGCCCCAAGCTGATTGCCGAAAAACCCGAGGCTGTGCGCGCATTTTTGAAGGCCTTTGCCAAGGGCGCCAAGGAAGGCATTGCCAACCCGGAAGCGGCCATTGCCTCCATGAAAGCCAAGGATGGCCTGGTGAACGCACCGCTGGAAGTTCAGCGCCTGAAGTTGACCATTGAAACCGCCATCGACAGTGCAGGCGCACGCAAAGAAGGTTTTGGCCAGCTCAACCCCGAACGCCTGAAGCTGATGGCTGAGCAAGTCGCCAAGGCCTACGCCACCAAGCACCCCATCCCCGTGCAAGCAGTGTGGAACGGCAGCTTCTTGCCCAGCGCGGCAGAGTTGGACATCCTGCCCCAGCGCTAAACCAGCGCGCGCCAGCGTTAAGCGGTGTGAACGCAGACCAGGCCTGCCTTGTGCAGGCCTTTTGCTGGGCGGGGTATGGCCCACGCGGTGCGGCACTCCTTTGAAGCGATGCAACAGAAATAAGAGCAGCTTGCGCCGACTTGATCTTGGATGCCAATCCAAATCACATCAAAATTGAGCCTGCACCAGCGCCAGCCGCTCCTTTTTTCATTGCCCCATCACCATGACTACAGCACCCAAACTCGTTCGCATCGAAACCCAAGACCTCTCGCGCGCCAAGCCCGGCCAGCCCAGCCGCCCCATCCACGGCAACACCACCTACCAAACGCTGGAAAGCTTTCAAGCACAGCAAGGCATGCTCAGCAGCGGTGTGTGGGAAGCCACTGCAGGCGCATTCCGTTCCAACTGCGCTGGCTATGTGGAGTTTTGCCACATCCTGGAAGGTAGCTGCCGCATCGTCGACCCGGACGGCACCCCACACAGCTTTGGTGCAGGTGACAGCTTTGTCCTGCCCGAAGGTTTTGCAGGCCACTGGGAAGTGGTCGAACGCGTCAAAAAAGTTTTTTTCATCGCGCAGACCGGGCGTTGAGCCAGTACTAGTGCTGGGCATGCATTTGAAGCAGTGCCAAATTCCCTTTGAAAATCATGCTGCAACGCAACATTTTTCACACTGCAAAACGCAAAATCGCCCCCTGAAAAAAACACCGTTTTCTACGTAATATCCACATCACCAATTGTGACTAGGTCGCGGTTTTTGTCCTTTCTTATAGAAGACCGGGGGTTAGTATTTAAGGGTTCCAGCCGATTCACAAACAGTGATTGCACTGTTTTGGATCGCTATCGCGATCATTTGACGCCGCCCATGCCGTGGCGCCAATCACAAGGAGTGGATATGTTTCGTAGAACCGTTTTGGCCGCAACCGCCGCACTGACCGTGGCCGCTGGTCTGCCTACACTGGCACAGGCCAAAGACGCCTGGCCCGTCAAGACCATCACTTTGGTGCAGCCTTATGCACCCGGTGGCACCAGCGACATGCTGGCGCGCATCGTGGCCATTGAGCTGGAAAAGCGCATTGAAGCGTCCGTGATCGTGGAAAGCAAGCCCGGCGCCAACGGCAACATCGCCACCGCGTTTGTCAGCCGCGCCAAGCCCGATGGCGGCACCTTCCTGGTCGGCTCCAGCAGCCCCGTGGTGATCTCGCCGTCGCTGTACAAGAGCGTGCCCTACAACCCCAAGACCGATCTGACACCCATCACTCCCATCGCCAAGGCTCCGTTCCTGCTGGTGACCGGTACCACGTCGGGAATCAACAGCGTCGATGAGCTGGTCAAGCAAATCAAGGCCGACAAACTGAACTTCGGCTCTGCCGGTGCGGGCTCGCCCCAGCACATGATTGCGGAAATGTTCCACATGCAGGCCAAGGCCAAGTCGCCCCACATTCCTTACAAGGGCTCTGCACCTTTGATCATTGCGCTGATGGCCAATGAAGTGCAGTACGGCATCGACAACCCCGTGCCACTGAAGCCCCAGATCGACGGCGGCAAGCTCAAGGCGCTAGCTATCACCAGCAAGCACGCATCGCCCAAGTTCCCCGGCGTCAAGAGCCTGCACGAGCTGGGCTACACCGACTTTGAGGTGGAGCCCTGGTACGGCATGATCGGCTCCAAGAACCTACCCAAGGAACTGGCCGAGCGCATGAATGGCTATGTACGCGACATCCTGGCGCAAGACAACGTCAAGCAAAAAATCTCCGATCTGGGCGCCGAAGCCTATGGTCTGAGCACCGCTGAATTCACTGCCTTGATTGATGCAGACATCAAGAAGTGGGGCGCTGCAGTAAAGGCCTCCGGCGCTACGGCCGACTAATCCAGCAACATGGCGCACGCCTGCGCCACTGCTTACCAAGCCGCTTTCCTTGCGAAGGCGGCTTTTTTCATGCCCTAACCATGCCTGTGCAGACGAACCACGGCATGCCAAACGCCGCCCGCCATACATAAAAAAAGGAGCAGCTTGCGCCGCCCCTACAACACATGAAGCTTTTTTATACCTAAAAATGGCTTAATGACTGCGCAAGAAGCTCTCAAAATAAGAGCAACACTTAAACCGCCATTTTTTGCTGCAGCAACGCCACTGCATCATGGGCATTCATCGCCACCGCACACGCCAACGCTGTCGTTCCCTGGTGATCGGCTCTGTCAATCTGCGCGCCCCGCTCCAGCAGCAGCGCCACAATATCCGTGCGGTTGAACATGGCCGCAAACATCAGCGGCGTACGGCCATCGGGCGATGGCCCATCCACCTGCGCACCGTACTCCAGCAACAAGCGCGTCATTTCCACATCGCCCTTAAATGCAGCACCCGCCAGCGGTGTCTGACCGCGTCCGTTGGGCACCTGCGCATCAGCACCATGCTGCAGCAACACCTTGGCCGCTTCACCGTGGCCGTAGTAGCTGGCCAGCATCAGCAAACTATCACCCTTGGCATTGCGCAGCGTGGCAGGCAGACCGTTTTCCAGCCACAGCGCCAGTTGCTGCGCATCCCCTTGGCGCGCCGCATCAAACACACGCTCGGCAAATTCCAAGGTTGCTTCATCCAA
>JAFAGF010000065.1 GCA_023422975.1 Pseudomonadota bacterium | reverse complement strand
TGGCCTTTGGCCTGATGACCTGAAGCTATGCCGATTTATGCGTACAAGTGTGGCGCCTGTGGCCACGCCAAAGATGTGCTTCAGAAGATGTCTGATGCTCCGTTGACCGACTGCCCGGCCTGCGGCGTTGCAGCGTTTTCCAAGCAATTGACTGCACCGGGCTTTCAACTCAAGGGCTCGGGCTGGTATGCCACTGACTTCAAGGGTGGAGCCAGTAGCTCTACACCGACTGCGGCTGCACCTGCGTGCGATGCAGGTGGCAGTGCATGCGCTGCAGCAGGCTGTCCGGCAGCGGCGGAGGCTTGAAGCACCCCATGTCTGCATTGCGTAAATGGTTGTTCACCGGCTTGCTGGTCATTGTCCCGGGTGTGATTACCGTCTGGGTGTTGCACTGGATCATCAGCACGCTGGATCAGACGCTGTATCTTTTGCCCGCAGATTGGCAGCCCGATCACCTGCTGGGCATGCACATTCCGGGGTTCGGTGTGATCCTGACCCTGGTGGTGCTGCTGTCCATTGGTGCGATTGCCAGTAATTTTGTAGGCCGCAAGTTGGTGTCTTGGGGCGATGCTGTCATCACCCGCATACCAGTGGTACGCTCGATTTATTCCAGCGTGAAGCAGGTGTCGGACACCGTGTTTTCCGATAACGGCAACGCGTTTCGTACCGCCGTTTTGGTGCAGTGGCCACGCGAAGGTGTGTGGACGGTGGCTTTCATCACCGGCACACCCGCTGGCGAGGTGGCAGGCTACTTGCGTGATGAGTTCGTGAGCGTGTTCGTGCCGACCACGCCCAACCCGACAGGCGGTTATTTTGTGCTGATGCGCAAGAGTGACTGTGTGGAACTTGAAATGAGCGTGGACGCTGCGCTCAAGTACATCGTCTCGATGGGCGTGGTGGTGCCGCCACCGCTGCCTGTGCCAGACGAAGAACGATAAACAACCCAAACAAGCGCGTCCCCTGAGGCGCAGGAAGATAGACCATGGCCATGCGCTCTGAATATTGCGGTCTTGTGACCGAAGCCCGAATGGGCGAAACCGTTACCCTGTGCGGCTGGGTGAATCGTCGCCGTGACCACGGTGGCGTGATTTTTATTGACCTGCGTGATCGCGAAGGTTACGTGCAGGTGGTGTGCGACCCGGACCGCCCTGAAATGTTCAAGATGGCTGAAGACATTCGCAACGAGTTCTGCGTGCAAGTCAAGGGCGTGGTGCGTGCGCGTCCTGCCGGCACTACCAACGACAAGCTCAAGAGCGGCCAGATCGAAGTGCTGTGCCATGAGTTGAATGTGCTGAACGCCGCCGTGACGCCCCCCTTCCAAGCGGATGACGAGAACCTGTCGGAAAACGTGCGTTTGACCAACCGCGTGATGGACCTGCGCCGCCCCGTGATGCAGCGCAACCTGATGCTGCGCTACAAGACTTCCATCCAAGTGCGCAACTACTTGGACAAGCTGGGCTTCATCGACATCGAAACCCCCATGCTGGGCAAGTCCACCCCCGAAGGTGCCCGTGACTACCTGGTGCCCTCGCGCGTGCACGACGGCCAGTTCTTCGCGCTGCCCCAGTCGCCCCAGTTGTACAAGCAGATGCTGATGGTGTCGGGCTTTGATCGCTACTACCAGATCACCAAGTGCTTCCGCGACGAAGACTTGCGCGCGGACCGCCAGCCCGAATTCACCCAGATCGACTGCGAAACCTCCTTCCTGAACGAAGAAGAAATCCGCGCCATCTTCCAGCAAATGATCACTGAAGTGTTCAAGACACAGCTGGACGTGAACTTGGGCGAGTTCCCCATCATGACTTACCAAGACGCGGCCTTCCGCTTCGGTTCGGACAAGCCTGACCTGCGCGTGAAGCTCGAATTCACTGAGCTGACCGACGTGATGGCCGATGTGGACTTCAAGGTGTTCTCCACGCCAGCCACGACCGGCGGCCGCGTGGTGGCTCTGCGCGTGCCCGGTGGCGCACAAATCTCGCGGGGCGAGATCGACGGCTACACCGACTTTGTGAAGATCTACGGTGCCAAGGGCCTGGCTTGGATCAAGGTCAACGAAGTGGCCAAGGGCCGTGACGGTCTGCAGTCGCCCATCGTGAAGAACCTGCACGATGCAGCGATTGCTGAAATCTTGAAGCGCACTGCTGCACAAGATGGCGACCTGATCTTCTTCGGCGCGGACAAGGTCAAGATCGTGAACGACGCCATCGGCGCACTGCGCCTGAAGGTCGGTCACAGCGAATTCGGCAAGAAGAACGGTCTGTTCGAAGACAAGTGGGCACCGCTGTGGGTGGTGGATTTCCCCATGTTCGAACATGACGAAGAATCCGGCCGTTGGGTGGCTGTGCATCACCCCTTCACATCGCCCAAGGACGGTCACGAAGACCTCATGGACACCGATCCAGGCAAGTGCATCGCCAAGGCCTACGACATGGTGCTGAACGGTTGGGAACTGGGCGGTGGCTCGGTGCGTATCCACCGCGCTGACGTGCAAGCCAAGGTGTTCTCTGCCTTGAACATCACGCCTGACGAGCAACGCGCCAAGTTTGGCTACCTGCTGGATGCGCTGCAGTACGGCGCGCCTCCTCACGGTGGCTTGGCGTTTGGTCTGGATCGTTTGATCACGCTGATGACCGGCTCCGAGTCGATCCGCGACGTGATCGCCTTCCCTAAGACCCAGCGCGCACAAGACCTGCTGACACAAGCGCCTTCACCGGTGGACGAAAAGCAGCTGCGCGAATTGCACATTCGCCTGCGCAACCCCGATGCGGTTAAGGCATCGTAAATCGATTGCTCTGGTGTTGATAGCTGCGAACGCTTGTTGCATAAGCGCTAGAAGCCTAAAACACTGATATTTTTTAAAAAGCCTTTGCGGCAACGCAAGGGCTTTTTTTGTGGTGCCGTCATGCTTTGGTGTGAAGATGAACGGTATGAATGCACCTTGCAGCAACCCGCCTTACAAAATCGCCCAGTCGGTGCTGGTGGTGATTTACACCGCCGCAGGGCAGGTGTTGCTGCTGCAACGTACCCACGGCGATGGGCTGGGCGCAGCGTTCTGGCAATCGGTGACGGGGAGCAAGGATTTTGAATCCGAGCCTTGGTTGCAGGTGGCCGCGCGGGAGGTCTCGGAAGAAACGGGGATCGATGTGCATGCGCCGGGTTGCCAGTTGCACGACTGGGAACTGGAGAACATCTACCCGATCTATCCTCAATGGTTGCACCGCTATGCCCCGGGGGTATGCATGAACACGGAGCGGGTGCTGGGGCTTCAGGTGCCGTCCTACGCCCAAGTCACCTTGAATCCGCGGGAGCACACCGCATTTGCTTGGCATGCTTGGCGTGAAGCGGCAGACCGCTGTTATGCGCCCTCGAATGCCGAAGCCATTCTTCATTTGCCTGCTTTTCTTTCTGCATGACGCCTGAGCCACTGTTTCCACTTGCCGCTACAGAAACCACCGAGTCCGGCCTTATCGTGCCTGCGGATACGGGGATTTTGCGTGTCGCTACGTACAACATCCACAAAGGGGTGCAAGGTCTGGGGCCGACGCGGCGGCTGGAGATTCACAACCTGGGGCTGGCGGTCGAGCAGCTGGATGCTGACGTCGTGTGCCTGCAGGAAGTGCGCAAGATGAACCGCCGCGAAGAAACCTACTTCAACAACTGGCCCAAGGTGGGGCAGGCCGAGTTTTTGGCACCCGAAGGCTATGAAGCTATCTATCACACCAACGCTTACACGCGCGATGGTGAGCATGGCAACGCCTTGCTCACGCGCTGGCCGGTGCGTGATATCAAGCACCTGGACGTGTCTGACCACCGCTTTGAGCAACGCGGCCTGCTGCATGCCGAGGTGATGTTCCAAGGCCGCTCGGTACACACCGTGGTCGTGCACCTGGGCTTGATTGCGGGCAGCCGTGTGCGCCAGATCAACCAGCTGCACCAGTTCATCGAACGCGAAGTGCCGCCCAGTGCGCCCGTGGTGGTGGCTGGCGACTTCAACGACTGGGGCAATCACATCAAACGCATGCTGGCAGGCTTTGGCATGTATGAATACGATGGCGATAGCAGCACGTTCACCTACCCCTCGCGCCTGCCTTTGGCGCAGCTGGATCACGTGTATGTACGCGGCCTGGAGCCCATGAGCTTGCAGGTGCCCCAGGGCCGCATTTGGTGGCGCATGTCGGACCACCTGCCGCTGATTGCAGAGTTCAAACTCTGAGTGGCAGCGCAATCCCATAGCGTCTGTCGGCCCGCTGATTCACTGTTACCATGCCGCCCATGTTTCAAGATTTGGTTGCAGCTTCTGACCAACAGCCTGCTGGGCAAGACCCGCATGGCACGCCCATCTCCGTCAAAATCCGTGAACGGGTGCAGGCGGCTGGGCGCAGTTTTCACGCGAATGACAATATTGCCGAATTCATCGAACCTGGTGAGCTAGAGCTGTTGCTCAACGAGGTGGAAGCCAAGATGCAGGGCGTGCTCGACAGCATGGTGATTGACACCGTGAACGATCACAACAGCCAGGCCACGGCACGCCGCGTAGCCAAGATGTATGTGAAGGAAGTGTTTGCTGGGCGCTATCACAAGCAGCCTGCCATCACCGAGTTCCCCAATGGCAAGCACCTCAATGAGCTGATGATTGTGGGTCCCATTACCGTGCGCTCGGCCTGCAGCCACCACCTGTGCCCTGTCATGGGCAAGGTGTGGATTGGCGTGATGCCCAACAAGAACACCAATGTGATTGGCCTGTCGAAATACGCGCGCTTGGTGGATTGGGTGCTGGGCCGTCCCCAGATTCAGGAAGAGGCCATCATTCAACTGGCCGATCTGATCATGGAAAAAACCCGTCCTGATGGCCTTGCTGTAGTCATGGAGTGCTCGCATTTTTGTATGTCCTGGCGCGGCGTGCGCGAGAAAGACAGCAAGATGCTCAACTCCGTCATGCGGGGCGCTTTCCTCAAGGACCCCACGCTGCGCCGTGAGTTTTTGGCCTTGATCCCCGGGCGCAAGGTCGATTGACCGTGCGCCTCTGAATCCCCAGGCTGCGCATTGCGCAGCCTTTTTTATGGCTGAGTCTCTGGCATGTCGCTCCAAGCATTTGCGCTGATTTTGTTGGCAGGTTTGATCCATGCGGGCTGGAACATTGCCGCCAAGAAAGCAGGGGGCGATGCGCGTTTTGCCTTCTTTTCTTCGGCATTGCTCATCATCGTCTGGGCGCCGCTGGCCTGGTGGGTGGGCCATGATGTGGTCCCGCACTGGGGCTGGCAACCGTGGGCTTTGGTGGCAGCCAGCGGGGTGCTGCACCTGTTTTATTACGTGATTTTGTTGCGCGGCTATCGCCATGCCGATCTGACGGTGGTGTACCCGCTGGCACGTGGCAGCGGCCCTCTGATGAGTTCCCTGTTCGCGATTGCGGTGCTGGGCGAAGAGATCTCTCGGCTCGGTGTGCTGGGCATTGTGGGGGTGGTGCTGGGTGTCTTCTTGATTGCGGGTGGGCCGGGGCTGTTTCGCCAGCGCCGCGATGCCGCGCAGCAGCAGCGCCTCTACCACGGCCTGCTGTACGGCGTGGTGACGGGTATCTTCATTGCGGCCTACACCGTGGTGGATGGCTACGGCGTGAAGGTGCTGTTGCTGTCTCCGATCCTGATCGACTATCTGGGCAGTTGCCTGCGTGTGGTGCTGCTGGCACCGGTCATTGTGCGCAATGTGGCAGAGGCCAAAACCCTGTGGTGGCAGCAATGGCGTTGGGCTTTGTTGGTGGCCGTGGTGAGCCCGATTGCGTATGTGTTGGTGCTATTTGCCATGCAAAGCGCGCCGATTTCGCACGTGGCACCGGCACGCGAAGTGTCGATGCTGTTTGCGGCGCTGATTGGTGGACATTTGCTGAAAGAAGGTGACCGCATGGTGCGCATTGGTGGGGCCGTCCTGATTGCGGTGGGCGTCACGGCCTTGGCGCTGGGCTGATTCCATGCCACACCTTTCATTCCTGGTGCACGCTCACCTTGTCGCCGCAATGGCGGCCGTGCGGTGGAAAACTGGCATAAAGTGCTGCGCATGAAAAACTGGAATGTGCACCATCGCGTGCTGGCTGCTGCCTTGCTGGCAGCCACGGTGTCGGCAGGGGCAGCCCCTGCGCCATGGTTTTGGTGGGAAAGCAAGCTGGATGGGCAGCGTGTGTGCGCGCAGTTCATGCCGGAGCAAGGTTGGCGCAAGGCCGAGGGGCCTTTTCGCAATGCGCAGTGCCAGCCCGTGCGCGGGGCGCTTCAGCCCCGTTGACAAGTGGGAGCAGCAGCTACCACGCTGCGGTGATCTGGCCCAGCTGCATGCTGGGTTTTGCTTTTGGCGGACTGTGGCGTCGCCAGCAGGCACTGGTGATACAGCGGCGCTGCACGCACAATCCCAGCTTGTTCCGTGTAGAGAGAGAAGAGGTTCCATGCCTGCGTTGGATGCTTTGCTGGCTTTTTTTGGGGTGGCCGTGTTGCTGGCCCTCAGCCCCGGGCCTGATAACTTGTTTGTCTTGGTGCAGTCCGTGCAGCGTGGCTGGCGTGTCGGCATGTGCGTGGTGCTGGGTCTGTGTCTGGGCATTGTGGTGCACACGACGGCCGTGGCGCTGGGGCTGGCTGCGGTGTTTGCCGCATCCAGCACCGCTTTCGCCGTGCTGAAGTGGTGCGGTGCCACCTATCTGGCCTGGCTGGCGTGGGGTGCATTGCGTGCGCCTGCGAGCAGCACTGCAGTGCCGCAGCAGGGTGAGCAAATGCCGCCGCTGCCGTGGCGCGAAGCGCTGCGCATGGTGGGGCGCGGCGTGGTGATGAATTTGACCAACCCCAAGGTGCTGATTTTCTTTTTGGCCTTTTTGCCGCAATTTGCCGATCCGGCGCGTGGCAGCGTGGCGCTGCAAATCATCTGCTTTGGCTGGGTGTTTGTGCTGGCAAGCTTCTTGGTGTTTGGCGCGATTGCCTGCTTTTCGGGTGTTTTCGGTGGCTTGTTGCTGCGCTCTGCACGAGGGCAGTGGTGGCTGAACCGGCTGGCAGGGGTGGTGTTTCTGGGGCTGGCCGTACGGCTGGCGACGGTGCAGAAATGATGTTTTAAAAAATAAGAGCTGTTGGCGCTAATAAATAAAGGACTTCAGATAGATAAGTATCTGAAGTCCTTTTTTGATAAGCGCTAGCCGCTATGGTCTTTGCTTTTGCTTAGTTTTTGTCGGACCAGTGCAGGGCCGACAAGTCGTTCACAAAAATGGGCATGTCTTTCCACAGGCCACGCAGGTTTTTGTTGGCAATCGTCACCCACTGCGGCTGATAGAGGAAGCCGTGCACGGCATCGTTGGCCAGCAGGCGCTGGGCCTCACCCAGCAAGCGCGCGCGGTCGGTGGGTTTGGGGGTGTGTTTGATTTTTTCGAACAGATCGCGGAACTCTTGCGAGTCATAGCCCCAGTAGTAATCGGGCTTGGCAAAGTTGCCCAGGTCGAAGGGTTCGACGTGGCTGATCATGGTCAGGTCGTACTGCTTGTTGCCATAGGTGCCGGACAACCACTGTGCCCATTCCACGTTTTGCAGTTTGACCTCAATGCCCACCTTGGCCAGCTGGGCGGCAATGATCTCACCGCCCTGGCGCGCATACGGAGCGGGCGGCAAGGTCATGGTCAGCTTCAAAGGTAGCTTCACACCAGCTTGCGCCAGCAAGGCCTTGGCTTTGTCGATGTTGTGCGGGTTGATGCCTGTGGTGTCCACATAGCCGAATGCGCCGGGCACATAGTGGCTGCCAATGGGCACGCCATAGCCTTCGGCCGCGCCTTCAATGATGGCCTTGCGATCAATGGCGGCAGCAATGGCTTTGCGCACGCGCACATCGTTCAACGGTTTTTTGCCGTTGTTGATGGCCAGAATGGTTTTGGCGCGTGAGCCGCTGATGGTGACCTGAAAGCGTGGGTTCTTTTCAAACTGCGGCACGCTGCGCGGTGTGGCACGTGGGAAGGCATCCACATCTCCGGCCAGCAAGGCCGCCACTTGCGCGGCCGAGTCAGGGATGAAGCGGAACGTGGCGCGCTGGATGCGGATCTTCCCCGCATCGCGGTACTGCGGCCATGCCACCAAAGTGACGGAGGCCCCTCTTTGCCACTGCGCCAGCTTATAAGGGCCGGTGCCCACAGGCTTGGTGGTGTTGGTGGCGGCGCTTTTGGGCTCGACAATGATGGAAGTGCCCTGGCCCAGGACGAACAGGAAGTCGGGGTCGATGTCTTCGGTGACCAGTTCAATGGTGTGGGCGTCGATCACCCGCACTGCCAAATTGGCAAACGTGCGCTTGTCCTTGTTGGTGCTCTTGTCGCCGCCTGCACGCTCGAACGAGAACTTCACGGTGTCCGCGTTGAAGGGCTCGCCATTTTGGAACTTCACGCCTTTGCGCAGGCGCAGGGTGTAGGTTTTGAGGTCGCTGGAGACTTCCCAGCTTTCCGCCAGCAGGGGCGAGATGCTGCCATCGGGGTTGATCTTGGTGAGCGTCTCGAAGATGTTGTATTGCGTGATCTCTGCAATCGAGGAAGAGGCGCTGGCCGTCGGATCCAGCACCGGAGGCTCCAGCGTCAAGGCCAGTGTCACCGTATCTTTTTTGGCGGGCTGTGCCAGTGTTGGCAGGGGCACCAGCGTGGTCAAGCCTGCAAAGGCGCCAGATGCCAGCAAGCTGCGGCGATGGATCATGATGGGCAGTCTCCGGAATGTCTCAGTGGATCGGTCAAATAGCAAACAGGCCTGCTAGTGCTGTCTCGCACAGTCAGGCCGCAGACCGCTTTTTACACCAAGTTGGAACTCGCTTTGGCGCGAAGGTTGCGCAGCGCGCGGGCGCGGCCCGGGGCAATTTGGGGCACGGCATTGAGCAGTTTTTGCGTATAGGGGTGCTGGGCGTGGCTAAACAGTTGCCTGGGGCTGCCACGCTCGACCACGCTGCCTTGCTGCATGACGATGACTTCCTCGCACAAATGATTGACCACCGCCAGGTCGTGGCTGATGAGCAAATAGGTCATGCCAAAGCGTTGCTGCAAGTCCAGCAGCAGATTCAACACCTGCGCTTGCACCGAAACATCCAGGGCGCTGACGGGTTCGTCGGCCACGATGAGCTGGGGGTGGGTGATCAAGGCGCGGGCAATCGCAATGCGCTGGCGCTGACCGCCCGAGAACTCGTGCGGATATTTGTCCAAGTCACTGGCTTGCAGGCCCACCTGGTGCAGCACCTCCGCGGCCTGCTCACGTTGCTCGGCACGGGTGGAGCGGCTCAGTGCTTCCAACGGCTCTGCCACGATGCGTGCCACCGTCATGCGAGGGTCCAACGATCCATACGGGTCTTGGAACACCATCTGGTAGTTGCGCCGTGCTGCACGCATGGCCGAGCCGCAGAGGGCGTGGATGTCTTGCCCGTCCCACAGCACATGGCCGGTGCTGGGGGTATCCAGCCCCATGGCCAGACGCGCCAAGGTGGATTTGCCAGAGCCTGACTCACCCACAATGCCGACGTTGCGGCCGCTGTAGACGGTGAGGTCGACGCTGTGCAACGCCTGCACCTGCGGCGCAGCTTGCCACAGCTGGCGCCGGGGCAGGTGATAGGTTTTGCCCAGCGCTTGGGTTTGCAGCAGCGGCGCGCGGATGTTATCAGGCGTCATTTCCAGGCCTCTGTATTGCCAGGGCGCATGGCCTCAGGGCGCAAGCAGCGCACCTGGTGCACGCCCAGGCTGCTGTATTCGGCTTCTTGAGGTTGAAAGCTGGGAATGCCTACGCGCTGGGGTTTGTTGTCGTAGCACTGTGTCTGGGTGAAGGCGCAGCGGCCTGCAAAGGTGCAGCCCCGGGGCAGGTCGCGCAATGCAGGCACGCTGCCGGGAATGGTGAACAGGTCAAACGGTTTGCCGCTGGGCTGGCGCGGCGCGTCCAGCCGCGGGCGTGCGGCCATCAGACCTCGGGTATAGGGGTGGGCCATGTGGCGGAAGATGGCCGCCGTAGGGCCGCTTTCGACAATCTGTCCGCCATACATGACTAGCATGTCATCCACGTTCTGGGAGATGACACCCAGATCGTGAGAGATGAGGATCAGTGCCATGTCACGCTCTGCCACCACCTCATTGATGAGATCCAGAATTTGTTGCTGCACGGTCACATCCAGTGCGGTGGTGGGCTCGTCGGCAATCAGCAAATCCGGCTCGCAGGCCAGGGCCATCGCAATCGTGATGCGCTGGCGCTGGCCACCCGAGAACTGGTGTGGATAGTCGTGTACGCGGCGCGCGGCGTCGGGGATGCCCACGCGCTCTAGCAAGGCTGTAGCCGCGTGCAGCGCCTGTTGGCGCTCCAGCTTTTTGTGCAGCCGCAGTGGTTCCGCTACCTGGTGGCCAATGGTGTGCACCGGGTTGAGTGCAGTCATGGGCTCTTGGAAGACCATGGCAATCCGGTTGCCACGCAGCGCTTGCCAGTCGCGTTCGGACTGACCCAGCAGTTCTTGCCCCTCCCAGCGGAGACTGCCAGTGACGCTGGCATTGTCGGGTTGCAGCCCCATCAGCGTTTGGGCTGTCAAAGATTTTCCGCTGCCGGATTCACCAATGATGCCCAGTGAATGTCCGCGCTCCAGCTTGAACGACAGGTGGCGCAGCGCTTGCACCGCGCCTTGGTCGTTGCGCAGAAAAAGGTTAAGGCCGGTGACTTCAAGCAGTGGCATGGAGGTTTTGCAGAATTTAGCGTTGGCGCGACAGGCGCGGGTCCATCACATCACGCAGGCCATCGCCCAGCAAATTCAGGCCCAGCACCGACAGCGCAATCGCCACGCCGGGAAACACGGCCAGCAGGGGGGCCTGGAACATCAATGTTTGTGCATCGCTGAGCATGCGCCCCCAAGACGGCTGCGGGGGCTGCGTGCCCAGCCCCAGGTAAGACAGCGCAGCCTCCGCCAGAATGGCCAGGGCAAACTGGATGGTGGCCTGCACGGTCAGCACCCCCATGATGTTGGGCAGCACGTGCTGCAGCGTGATGCTGAAGCGGTTTTTGCCGCATGCGCGGGCAGCCATGATGTACTCGCGCGCCCATACCGCGTTGGCTGAAGCACGGGTAATGCGCGCAAACGTGGGAATGTTGAAGATGCCAATCGCGATGATGGCGTTGACCATGCTGGGGCCAAACACAGCGGTCATCATGATGGCCGACAAAATGGCCGGAAAGGCGAAGGTGAAGTCCGACATGCGCATGATGGCTTCTTCCACCCAGCCGCGCAGGGCTGACGCCAGCAAGCCCAAGGCCACGCCAAATACCAAACCGATGCCGACAGCAATCAGGCCCACGGCAATCGAGCTGCGCGCGCCCACCATGATTTGCGACAGTACATCGCGGCCAAAAGCATCGGTGCCCATCCAGAACTGGGCGCTGGGTGGCAGCAGCTTGGCGTCCATATTCATTGCATAAGGACTCCAAGGTGTCCAGATGAAAGACAGCACAGCGCAGACCAGCACGCTCAGTGTGAGGATGCTGCCAATCACAAAGCTGGGGTGGTGCAGCCCGCGCTGCCACACGGTGCGGGGCTTATTCATAAGTCGCTGGCTTTCACGCGGGGGTCAATGGCGGCATACAGCACATCTATGACAAAGTTCACAACAATCACCATGGCGGCCAGCAGCATCACACAGTTGCGTACCACGATCAGGTCGCGGTTGGCGATGGATTGAAAAATCAGGCGTCCCAAACCGGGGAGGTAAAACACGTTTTCCACCACGATGGTGCCGGCCAGCAAATTGGCAAACTGCAGACCCATGACGGTGATGACGGGAATCATTGCATTGCGCAGCACATGTCCCCACAGCACGGCGCGCTGGCTCAAGCCCTTGGCGCGGGCGGTGCGCACAAAGTCTTCACGCAACACCTCCAGAATGGCAGAACGGGTAATGCGCGCCAGAATGGCCGCTTGCACAACGGCCAAGGCAATGGCTGGCAGCAGCAGCGAACGCAGTGCAGGCCAGAAGCCTCCCCCCATTTCCGCACTCCATCCAGGGAAGCCGCCGGCCGAGAACCACTGCAACTTCACAGAGAACAGCAGGATCAGCAGGATGGCAAACCAGAAGTTGGGGATGGCAATACCGAGCTGGGCCAATCCCATGATGCCCACATCACCCAGCTTGTTGTGGCGCGAGGCCGCATACACGCCAGCCAGCAAGGCCAGCACCGTGGTGATCAGCATGGCCAACACGGCCAGAGGCAGCGTCAGTGCCAAGCGCTCTTGTACCAGCTCCCACACGGGTGAGCCATAGGCATAGCTATTGCCCAGACTGCCGCTGAAAAAGCCGGCGATCCACTCGAGGTAGCGCTGCAAGGCAGGCTGATTGAGCCCCAGCTGCTCGGCCATGGCGGCTACGGCTTCGGGGTCAGCATCTGGTCCCATCAGCACTTGTGCTGCATTGCCCGGCAAAATTTCCAGCACCGCAAACACTACGGCCGATGCGCCCAGCAAGGTGGTCATCAGCGTGAGCAGGCGTTGGAGGAGGAAAACACTCATGGAAACAAAGCAGTCAAGGGTTTGCGGGCACAGAGCATAGCGGCAAATCCCACAGTACAAAGCATGGAAGTGTGCGCCAGATGCCAAGGTGAGGTGCAGGCGCACGATAATTGCGCCTATGTCCCCTGCGTTGAACACCTATGACCGAGCGGCCGCCCATCGTGCGGCCTTGTGCCAAGGAGGCGAGTAATGGCGCTCATGATCACGGATGAATGCATCAATTGTGATGTGTGCGAACCCGAATGCCCCAATGACGCCATTTATATGGGGGAGTCGATCTACGAGATCGACCCGCACAAATGCACCGAATG
>JAFAGF010000054.1 GCA_023422975.1 Pseudomonadota bacterium | reverse complement strand
TGCCAGCATGCACTTGAACAAGCCGTTGGAAGTGCTGACCAAGGCGTTTGGCCCCAACTTTGCCGAGCTGGCGGTTGAGACCACCAAGCTCATGCATTTTCAGCAGCAGGCGCGCAGTGCAGATGCCTCCGTGCGCGTAGATGACCCGGCCACGCAAACAGAGACCGTGCGCAAGATGTTGCTGGGCTTTTCGCGCGATGTGCGGGTGGTGTTGCTGCGCCTGGCCTCGCGCCTGCAGACCCTGCGTTGGTATGCAGCCACGAAGCGACCTGTTTCCCCAAGCTTGGCCTATGAAGCCTTGCATGTGTTTGCGCCGCTGGCCAATCGCCTGGGTATTTGGCAAATTAAATGGGAGCTGGAAGATTTATCTTTCCGTTTCTTGGAGCCTGACACCTACCGCAACATCGCCAAACTGCTAGATGAAAAGCGTGCCGAACGCGAGGTCTATATGGAGCAGTTGCGCGCACGCCTGGAGTCAGGGCTGCGTGCTTACAGCATCAGTGCCACAGTATCGGGCCGACCCAAGCACATCTACAGCATTGTGAAAAAGATGCGCGGCAAATCGCTGAATTTTGATCAGCTGTTTGATATTCGTGCATTGCGTGTCGTGGTGCCCAATGTGAAGGATTGCTATACGGCCTTGTCGTGGGTGCATGAAAACTTCACACCGATTGAGTCGGAGTTTGATGACTACATCGCCAAGCCTAAGCCAAATGGCTATCAGTCGCTGCATACCGTGGTGCGTGATGAACAGGGTAAGGCGATTGAAATTCAGATTCGCACGCAGGCCATGCATGACCATGCAGAAAATGGCGTGGCGGCCCACTGGGCTTACAAGGAGGCGGGTACCAAGGGGTATGCCGGTGTCAGCGCGACCGGGGAGTACGACGCCAAGATTGCGGTGCTGCGCCAACTGCTGGCCTGGGGCAAAGATTTGTCCGAACACCCATCGCACCGGGGTCTGTTCGATGACCGCATTTATGTGCTGACGCCAGATGCCGCAGTGATTGAGCTGCCGCAAGGCGCAACCCCGGTGGACTTTGCGTACTCCGTGCACACCAACCTGGGTCACCGCTGCCGCGGAGCTCGGGTGGATGGCAACATGGTGCCCTTGAATACGCCGTTGCAAAGCGGGCAGACGGTGGAAATCACCACGGTCAAAGAAGGGCGCCCTTCACGGGATTGGTTAAATCCGGAACTGGGCTACCTGGTCAGCAACCGTGCGAAGGCCAAGGTGCGCGCGTGGTTTAACGCACAAGCGATGAATGAAACCGTCATGCGCGGGCGAGAAGCGGTGGAAAAGCTGCTGCAGCGTGAAGGTAAAACTGCTATTAAGCTGGATGACTTGGCGGTGCAGCTGGGCTTTAAATCCGCTGATGCGCTGTTTGAGGTGGTTGGCAAGGATGAGTATTCGCTACGCAACATCGAAGTGGTGCTGCGTCCCGCAGAACCTCCAGAGCCAGAGGAAGACATCCAGTCGATGGTGCGCAAGCCTCGTGCGAACAACGCTGCCAGCAAGGGCGGGGTGTTGGTGGTGGGGATTGACTCGCTCATGACCCAGTTGGCCAAGTGCTGCAAGCCAGCACCGCCTGACGACATCGGTGGTTTTGTGACGCGCGGTAAAGGGGTGAGCGTGCACCGCTCGGATTGCAGTAATTTCCGCGAGATGGCTGCCCGTAACCAAGAGCGCGTGATCGATGTGACTTGGGGCGTGCCCAAGGCGGCTAAGCTATCGGCGGTGTACCCCGTGGATGTCTCGGTTGAAGCGACCGACCGACAAGGTTTGCTGCGCGATATTTCGGATGTATTCGCCAAAGAAAAAACCAATGTGATTGGTGTACAGACCCAGTCGGTGAAAGGGACGGCCTGGATGACATTCACTGTGGAAGTTTCTGACTCAGGACGTTTAAACAAAGTTCTCGGGATCGTGGCGGGTGTGCAGGGGGTGCGTTCTGCGCGCAGACGTTGATTGTTGAGGTTTTCCCAAAACCAGTTGAAAATTAATGCTACAATCGATGCTTCTGATTTTTCAGGCGCGTAGCTCAGTTGGTTAGAGCACCACCTTGACATGGTGGGGGTCGTTGGTTCGAATCCAATCGCGCCTACCAAATACAAAAGCCCAGTTCTTTGAACTGGGCTTTTTCGTTGTGTCTTCAGAATCTTTCAATCCTCATGCATTGCTTGCAAAGGATTTTTTATAGGCAGCTTGGCGTTGCGTGGGGTGCACATCAGACGTTGGTTCAGGACGTGCTGGATGGGTGGCGGCTTCCTTGTGACCAGTTCTGTTGGGCCTGTAGCTTGATATTAGGTGTTCTACAGCTTTGTAGTACGTCCAGTGTGCTGTTGTAGCTGCTGCTTTGGACATCCAGCAAGCCCATCACCGTGTGATAGAAATTGTCGTGGCTGAGTGCCTGGTCTGTGTTTTGGCGTACGCAAGCTTCGTTGACTTGGGTACGCGCAAGCAAGGTCCCGGGCCACATGACCCAAGGCACATGCTTTTGGGCGTCTGGTGCAATCACGTACGGCAATCCGTGCAAATACAGCCCGTTTTCACCCAAAGATTCGCCGTGGTCAGACAGGTAGATTAAGCCAGTGTCGTACTTGTCTTGCTGAGTTTGGAGCCAGTCAATGGTGCGGGCAACAAAGAGGTCGGTCTCTACCATGCTGTTGTCATACACATTGACCAGCTGACTGCGGCTGCAGTCGGAGGTGACATGCGTGGTGCACTCTGGCTGAAAGTGCTTGCTGGGCGCGGATGAGCGGCGATAGTAGGCAGGGCCATGGCTGCCCATTTGGTGCAACACCAGTACGGTGCCTTGGGGGCTGCCGCTGCGGTTAACGCTGTGCAGATGGTCATCAAGCAACTCCACCATCAGCTGGTCTAAGCACTCGCTGTCTTTGCACCACCGATGGATGGCCTCTTTGCTGGCCACTTGGTCGGCTTGTGCATGAGAGATGCGGTTGCAAACACCTTTGCAACCGGCCTGGTTATCGAGCCAATCTACATTCAATCCGGCCGCATGCAAGACGTCCAGCAAATTTTCATATTCAAACTTGCGAGACTCAAACGCTTTTTTTCCGAGGTGCGAAAACATGCAGGGCACTGATGCCAGCGTATTGGTGCCGCAAGATTGCACATTGCGCCAGTTGATGACGTGGCGAGCCTCCATTTCCGGGGTGGTGTTGCGGGGGTAACCATTGAGTCCAAAGTGATCGGCGCGGGTAGTCTCTCCAACAATCAGCACCAGCAGTGGTGGTTTGTAGGCTTGGTTTTGCGTGGACATGGGTAGCAAGTGGCCGCCTTGATAGCTGCTGCCCAGTGCAGCGTCATCGCTGATGCGCCGAAAGGTGAGTTCGCGTTTGAACAAAGGCTTGAGGGTGACGCTGCCGAAAGAAACAATGCTGGCCAAAGGATTGATCAGGTAGCGGATTTCCGTGTGATTGCGCACCAACGGTGCCATCGGCTTGTAAAGCAGCAGGCCGCCTCCAAGCATCACGGCAAAGGCCGTACTCACCATGAGAGCAGAGCGCCATGCATCGTGTCGCCATTGGGTGGGCTTGAGTCGAATACCTGCATACAGGATGGCAATAGGTAGACCGGCATACATCAGCACATGCCCAAGCAAGCCACTGGTGACAAGTGCCAAGCTTTCGCTGGTGTTGGTTTGCAAGGTGTTGCGCACCATGCTGCTGTCCATCACGATGCCGTAGTGCAGCATGAAATATTGCACGGCAGCTGCGGTAATGAGGGTGAGGCTCCAGCCCATGCGGCGCAGCTTGGGCCAAGACAACAGCATGAGCCATACATAGCTGGCACTGGTCAGGACGAGGGCTGTCCATGTCATCTCCCAGCCGCTTAAGCTTTGCTCGCTAGAGAGTTCGGACAGCTTGTGCCACCAGGCTTGGTTAAGCGCCAGCGTGCACCACAGGGCCAAGATCAGCGCCATCCAGCGTGCGCTGATCGGGTAAGGCGTGAAGTGCTGAGGGCTGCGTGCAGCATACGGTGCATCAGAGGGGAGTGGGGAGGTCGGGTGCAACTCAAACATGGGTTGCAATGTAGGAAGCGCGACTGAATATCCCCTGAAGGTGGTGTTCAGCTTCTGTTCAGCTTGGAAGGTGGTGCCGGGGCGCTCTACACTGCCCGCTCCAGTGGTTGAAGGCCAAGGAGGCCCA
Source organism: Pseudomonadota bacterium (assembly GCA_023422975.1). Classification (GTDB taxonomy): domain Bacteria; phylum Pseudomonadota; class Gammaproteobacteria; order Burkholderiales; family Burkholderiaceae_C; genus Comamonas. The sequence goes on along the minus strand of JAFAGF010000054.1, from coordinate 8,949 downwards.
CGTTGCGTATTCTCTTGGTAGAGGACGATCCGTCATTGGGTCAAGCGGTATTGGGCTATCTGAAAAGCAAGCAGTTCAGCGTGGACTGGGCAGCAAATTTGCAGCAAGCACGTGCGTTTATTGCCACCATGCATTACGCCGCTGTGTTGCTGGATTTGAATTTGCCGGATGGGGAGGGGTTGGCGCTGCTTTCTCATTTTCATAGCGGTACAGCGCATCCAGGTGAGCGTCCGACGGTGATTGTGGTCACAGCGCGTGACCAAGTGAGTGACCGTATTCGCGGCTTAGATGCAGGTGCAGATGACTATCTAGTCAAACCGTATGACCCCGAAGAGCTGCTGGCGCGCCTGCGGGCCATTGAACGGCGACGTGGCGCGCAAAGCAGCTCGGTTTTACAAAGTGGCGGGGTTGCAATTGACCTGGCCAGAGAGTCCGTGCGCAAAGACATGGTGCCCGTGGTGCTGACCCCCAAGGAATGGGCCTTGTTGCGTGTGCTGGCAAGCCGCCCTGAGCAAGTGTTTACCCGTGAGCGCTTGCAAGAAGCGCTGTACCAGTGGGATGACAGCAGTGACAGCAATACGCTGGAAGTGTTTGTTAGCCGCCTGCGTCGCAAACTGGGTAGCGCCTTGATTGAGACGGTGCGAGGCACCGGTTACCGTCTGGTTGCACAATGAAAAAGCCTGCCTTTATGCAGCAAAGTCTGGTGCAGCGTCTGGGGCGGGCGCTGACCATGGCGGTGCTTGCCATTTGGCTGTTGAGTACGGCGTTGGTGGCTTGGTTTGTGGACAGCCAAATTCAAGAGAACTTCGATGTGGAGCTGGTCGAAAGCGCCCATCGCCAGCTTTACCCAGCGCTTTTGGAGCTGCAAATTGCCCATCCGCAACTCAGTATCCCGGCCGCGTTGGCGGAGGTTGCAAAAGGTGACCCGCAGGTCATGGGGGAGTTGCCAGGCTCCAACCATTCGGAGCCATTGTTGCTGCAACTGCGCAGCAGCGCAGGGCAGGTGCTCTTGCGGACCAAGGCAACACCCGCATCGCCTTTTGCGGTGCCGCTGCGCCCAGGTTTTGTGGATACGCCAGACTACCGGGTGTTTAGCCTGTACGACGCTGAATACCGCGTCTGGCTGCAGCTGGCAGACCCTTTGGAGGAGCGCAAAGAGGCTAGCCAGCGTACGGTGATTGGATTGAGTCTGGTGCTGCTGGTGATGCTGCCGGTGATGGCATGGCTGGTAACGACCGTGGCACGCCGAGAGCTGCGTGCTGTGGGGGTGCTGCAAGAGCAGATTACGGCGCGCAGTGGCAGCAACTTGCAGCCGCTGTCGGTGCAAGGGATGCCCTTGGAATTACGGACCGTGGGTGAGGGGGTGAACCAACTGCTAGAGCGTCTGAGCGAAGCGTTGAGGGTAGAGCGTTCGCTGGCTGCCAATGCAGCCCATGAGTTGCGCACGCCGCTGGCAGAGGTACGGTTGCGCCTGCAGACAGCGATCGACACCGCTACGCAGGGTGCGCAGGGGCAGCCGAGCTTGCACACTCCCGCTGTGCCTTTGGAGGAGGTACGCGCTGCTTTGCAATCGCTGGAAGTGCTCAGCCATCGCACCGAGCGTTTGTTGCAGCTGTCTCGTGCCGAAGGTGGCGATCAGGCACATTTCGCACAGGTGAACTTGGTGCAACTGGCAGAGCAGGTAGCGCAGGAATTCTGGCAGCAAAGCCATGCCCAAAAGCGCCTGGATTGCATCACGCCCGAGGCGCGCGATGCCGTGTGGGTGTGGGGCGATATCGACAGCTTGGCGATTGTGTTGCGTAACCTGATCGATAACGCCTTGCGGCACAGCGCAGGGGCAGTGGTGCTTGAAGTGCGGGGCACACCAGATGCTGTCTTGATGGTGCGCGACAGTGGCGCAGGTTTAACACCGCTGCAAATTCAAAAAATTCAGCAGCGGCATGTGCGCATGGACAGGCAGCATATTGGCTATGGCCTAGGTATGTCGATCGTGAAAACCATTGCCGCCAAACATGGTGCAGAACTGGTGTTTACCTCGCCGCCGATGGGCATGGCACATGGTTTGGAGGTGGCCTTGCACTTCCCTCCAGCCGCTGGCGATACGTTGGGTCAGCCTGGTATTGTCAGTGCATAAAGTGAAGCGCTTGGCGTACGTCCAGCCTTGCTTGGAAGCTCTTTTAATGCGTAGTAGGGGTGGTGTACGGATACGGTTGTAGCAAGTGCTGCGCAGCCTCAATTTCTGCCATGTCTGGGAAGGTACGCAACTGGCAAATGCGTTGCTGCAGGTGGTTGGTACAGATTAGGTGAAAGATGGGTAACGAAAAATGTTTGCCCCTTAGCAGCACCATCAAGGCAGGGCTAGGTTGGGTGAGGTTCTGGCTGTCTGCTGCTGGTAATAAAGTCTCTTGCACGCTCAGGGTGTAGCGGGCTTTATGCCGTGTTCTTGGTGAATTTGTAGCTGTATGGCGGAGCCTTCGCGCAAAGCATCGCTGAGGTATTGGCTCAGCAACTGCTCGCCCATGGGGTGGCGCATCAGCGTCTCGATGAACTCCGTGGCTATCTCCGCCACATGCATGCGTGTGTGGCGGTCCATGTGGCCAGCCGGACTGATCAGATAGGCCATGGGCTGCAAATGCTCACCCGCTTCAATGTAGGCCGCAGCTTGCGTTGCAATGCTTTGGTGCAAGTGTTTGAGGATGTACCAAGTGTTTTGGTCAAACAAAGCCATGGTAAAAATTTCTCACGGTGTGCGCCTGTGCGCAGAAGCGGATGGGTGAGCAAGAAGCTTGAAACCGCAGGAGGCGTCAGGCTGTGTGCCGATGGCGCACATGTCTGTCAGTCAGATAGAAGGCTTGAATGTCGCCATACTTGTGGGAACGTATGAAAAGTGCTGAAATGCAGACTGGATAAGCGCTGTAAGCTCTTATTTTTTATAAGATGATGGTTTGTCGGCTAGGGTTAGTGCTGCAGTGCGACAAGAAAAGCCTTTCCTACAATGGCAGCTCAAGATTTGCCTTCACCATCATTGATACCGCCACGAGAATTTGCCGATGACCGCACAAGAATCTACATCGTCCTCAACGACCAGCAATCAGCGCGTCATCAAAAAGTATCCCAATCGCCGCCTGTATGACACGGCCACGTCCACCTACATCACGCTGTCAGAAGTGAAACAACTGGTGATGGAGCGTGAAAACATCGTGGTCAAGGATGCCAAGACCGGTGATGACCTTACACGCTCCATTTTTCTGCAAATTATTTTGGAAGAAGAGGCCGGGGGCGCGCCGATGTTTACAGAAGCTATGTTGGCCAACATCATTCGTTTTTATGGTCACACCATGCAGGGCCATATGGGCAGTTTCATCGAGAAAAATGTGCAGATGTTTACCGACTTTCAAGCCAAGATGGCCGAGCAAGGTGGCGTGGATGCATGGTCCAAGATGATGCAAATGCCCAATCCGCTGATGCCTGCAGGCTATGCCGATCAAATGCAAAAAATGCAAGAACAAATGCAAAAGCAAACCGAACAAATGATGGGTATGTTCGGCATCAAGCGCTGAGCTTGTTCAGGCGTACGCCATCACGGGCCAGTTGGCCCGTTTTTTATGTCTGCATGCATTCCTTCTCGGCTATGAGGGTGGCTTTGGGCATGAAACGGGCAGGCTGGATAAAATTCCCCCATTGCTGCGCTGCTACTTTGCAGCCACTGCGCTGTTAAAGCGCCGTCCCCCCCACACGCATTCACACAATGACAACCGAAAACAGCGCCCCGAAGGTGGGCTTTGTGTCTTTGGGCTGCCCCAAGGCACTGACTGACTCTGAACTGATCCTCACGCAATTGAGCGCCGAGGGCTACCAGACTTCCAAGACTTTTGAAGGTGCGGACCTGGTGATCGTCAACACCTGCGGCTTTATTGATGATGCCGTCAAAGAAAGTCTGGACACCATTGGTGAGGCACTGGCCACCAATGGCAAAGTGATTGTGACCGGCTGCCTGGGTGCCAAGGCGGGTAAGGAAGGCGGCGCCACGATGGTGGCCGAAGTGCACCCCAGCGTGCTGGCGGTGACGGGGCCGCACGCCACGCAAGAGGTGATGGATGCGGTGCATACCCATTTGCCCAAACCCCATGACCCGTTTGTCGATCTGGTGCCTGGTGGTTTTGGTGAGGCAGGCCTCAAGCTGACGCCTAAACACTATGCGTACCTGAAGATTTCCGAAGGCTGTAACCACCGTTGCACCTTCTGCATCATCCCCAGCATGCGTGGCGATCTGGTGTCGCGCCCCATCGGTGATGTGCTCAAAGAAGCCAAGGCATTGTTTGAAGGCGGCGTCAAAGAGCTGCTGGTCATCAGTCAGGACACCTCGGCCTATGGTGTGGATGTGAAGTACCGCACCGGCTTTTGGGACGGCAAGCCCGTCAAGACCCGCATGCTGGAGCTGGCGGATGAGCTGGGCACGCTGGCCAAGCAACATGGTGCCTGGGTGCGTCTGCACTATGTGTACCCTTACCCCACGGTGGATGCAGTGCTGCCCTTGATGGCAGAAGGCAAAATCCTGCCGTACTTGGATGTGCCCCTGCAGCACAGCCACCCCGATGTGCTCAAGCGTATGAAGCGTCCTGCATCGGGAGAAAAGAACCTAGACCGTATCCGCGAATGGCGCAAAATTTGCCCAGAGCTGGTGATTCGCTCCACCTTCATCGCAGGCTTCCCTGGCGAGACCGAAGAAGAGTTTGAGCATCTCCTCGACTTCATCCGCGAAGCTGAAATTGACCGTGCGGGTTGCTTTGCCTACAGCCCCGTCGAAGGTGCGACAGCCAATGAGCTGCCCGGCATGCTGCCCGTTGAAGTGCGCGAAGCACGCCGCGCGCGCTTCATGGAGGTGGCCGAAGAAGTTTCTGCCAAGCGTTTGCAGCGCCGCGTGGGCCAGGTCATGAAGGTCATCGTCGACAAAGCCGTGGGTTTGGGCAAAAAGGGTGGTGTGGGCCGCACCTATGCGGATGCGCCAGAGATTGATGGTGTAGTACACATCCAGCCACCTGAAAAGGCCAGCAAGACGTACAAGAAAGGCGACTTGATCTCGGTGCGCATTGTGGCTGCGCAAGGCCACGACTTGGTGGGTATTCCTGTTTAAGCGCTGACCCATCAGTAAAAAATTACAACATGTACCTTCTCTTTCTTTGTTGAGTTAATGGGTGCTTCCAAAAAGAGCTGCTGTGAATGCAGCTCTTTTTTTGCCTGCTCTTGGTAGTTCAACGCAGAGGTTCCTTAGTACAACTGCTTGAGTGCATGTGGGATGCGCTGGATTGCGTACGCGCTAGCGTGCCGCCATACTCCAATCATTTTCATGGCATTGGGAGCAAGATATGGCGGCTTCACATTCTCAAACTGGCATTTTTTCCAGTGCACTGGGGCGCAGCTGGTGGGTGGTTTTGTTGTTTGGCATCTTGTCCATCCTTTTTGGCTTGATGGCGGTGTTTAACCCCATCGGTGCGGGTGCAGGTATGACCTGGGCGATTGGTGTGCTGGCGATTGCGGAAGGCGTGGTGACGCTGCTGGCCACGTTCAAAAAGGATGTGCCGATGTCCAAAGGGTGGATGTGGGCCTATGGGCTGGTGTCACTGCTTTTTGGCGTGCTGGCGGTGGTGAACCCTGTGTCTATGGCTGCATCTTTTGTCATGGTGATGGCGGCGTGGTTCATCATTGCGGGTGTGGTGCGTATCACGATGGCGATTCGGGTGCGCAAGGAAATTGACAACGAGTGGACGCTGATTTTGAGTGGTCTGCTGGCGGTGGTGCTGGGGGGCTTGATGCTGGCAGTGCCACTGGCCGGGTTGCTGGTGGCTGTGATTTGGATTGGGGCTGGCGCGCTGATTTATGGCGTGCTGCAAATTTATGCGGCATTGCAGATTCGTAAGCTTTTGCGGTAAGAGCTGCTTTTTTGATAGCTATTACCGCTTGCTGTATCTGCGTTAGATGGTGTTTTTGTTCGTGGTTTAGTTGAAAAAAAGAGCCCCGGAATGCGGGGCTCTTTGCTTTGGGTGAGTGGTGCTTACGCCTGCTTGAGGCGGAAGATGCTGACCATCTGCGACAGGTCCCGGGTTTGCTGTTGCATGGATTGGGCTGCGGCGGTGGACTCTTCCACAAGTGCCGCATTTTGCTGGGTGACCAAATCCATCTCAGCCACGGCTCGGTTGATTTGCTCCAGGCCCGATGTCTGCTCCAGGCTGGCGGCGGTGATCTCACCCATGATGTCGGTCACGCGCTGCACGCTGCTGACGATTTCGTCCATGGTTTGGCCAGCCTGCGTCACTTGCAGACTGCCTTCTTCCACTTTGTGTACGGAATCTTGAATCAGGTGCTTGATTTCCTTGGCTGCCTCGCCGGTACGGCCTGCCAGCGTACGTACCTCACCCGCCACCACTGCAAAGCCACGGCCTTGTTCACCTGCGCGGGCGGCTTCTACCGCCGCGTTCAGCGCGAGGATGTTGGTTTGGAAGGCGATGGAGTCAATCACGCCGATGATGTCCGAGATCTTGCGCGATGAGGTGCTGATGGCGCCCATGGTCTCTACCACTTGCGAGACCACTTGCCCGCCCTTGACGGCCACGCCCGATGCAGACATCGCCAGTTGGTTCGCCTGACTGGCGTTGTCAGCATTTTGTTTGACGGTGGAGGTCAGCTGCTCCATCGAGGCTGCGGTTTGTTGCAGTGAGCTGGCTTGCTCTTCGGTGCGGGAGGACAGGTCGTGGTTGCCCGATGCAATTTGGGTGGAAGCGGTCGCAATGTTGTCCGTGCCCTGGCGTACCTGGCCGACCAAACTGCCCAAGCTGGCATTCATATCGTGCAAAGCCTGCAGCAGTTGGCCGGTTTCATCGGTGCCAGTGACTTGAATCTGGGTGCTCAAGTCGCCATCGGCTACGCGGCGGGCTACGGTCACGGCATGTTTCAGGGGGACGGTAATGCCAACGGTCAGGCGCCATGCACTGATGGAGCCGATGAGCAGTGCCAGAGCGGCCAAGACTACGAAATAGGTCTGGCTGGTACGTTCAATTTGGGCAACTTCGGCGGCTTTGGCGTCCAGGCCGGAACGCTGCAGTTGCAGCAGCTCGCCCAGCAGCTTGAGATAGCCTTGTGCGGCGGGGACAAAATCGTTCACCAGTGTGGCTTCAGCTTCGCTGGCCATGCCTTCTGCCTTGAGCTGGCTGACTTTGTCGCGGCTGGACACATAGGTTTTGCGGATGACCATGATTTTGTCCATGATCGCGCGCTCAGCGGGCAGGGAGATCAAAGGCTCGATCTGCTTGAGCACATCGGCCGTGCCTTTGGAGGTCGCTGCTGCATCGGCAGCCAGGAAGGGCACCAAGCTGGCGTCGCTGCTTTTGGCGATGGCGGTGGTGCGGGCGACAGCCACGCTGACATTGCTGTTCCAGTCACTGATGAGGCGCTCTTTGGTCAGCGGCTCTTGCATCATCTGCTGTGTGGCCTGGCCCACGGAGTGCAACTGCCACAGGCCAATGGCGGTGATCAGCACGGCAAACATCAGCACTGCGGCGAACCCAAACCCCAAGCGGGCTCCAATGTTCAGCTTGGTCAATTTCATTGAATTTATCCATTCCAGAGAAGTGTTTGTAGCCGGCAAAGCGGCCATCCCTGCGCTGGAATGGGGGCAAGTCGGGCAAACAGAAGAAAGTAGGGTTCTTTGTGGCGCTGTGCAAATACTGCAAAGCGTCATAAAGAACAATACGGATTATCAATGAAGTCCGTAATGTTTGTTTACATTTCATGCCAAAGTCATTTGTACCTGCACCGTCTTGGTGCAAAAAAACATGGGGAAAAATAGCGTTATGAGGCTAATCAGCCTCTATCCCTTGCTCAGTAAGCGCTAACAGCTATCAAAATAAAAAAAGCTTCCCGGAGGAAGCTTGTGAAGTGGCGGGAAAGTTGTTACTCACCCAGATAAGCGGCGCGAACCTTGGGGTCGTGCAGCAAGTCGTGCCCAGGGCCTTCGAGAGTGAGTTCCCCGGACTCCAGCACATAGCCACGCTGGCTGACTTCCAGGGCCAGGCGGGCGTTTTGCTCAATCAACAAAATGGTGACGCCTTGGCTAGAGATGTCTTGGATCACTTCAAAAATTTTGTCCACCATGATGGGCGCCAGGCCCATGGTTGGCTCATCCAGCAGTAGCAGCTGTGGCTTGGACAAAATGGCGCGGCCCATGGCCAGCATTTGCTGCTCCCCCCCGGACAAGGTGCCAGCGGTTTGCTTGCGGCGTTCGGCCAGGCGAGGAAAGCGTACGTACACCTGATCCAACTCTTGTGCGATAGCTGCTTTGTCTGCACGGCTGTAGGCGCCCATGTGCAGGTTCTCTTCAATCGTCAGCTGGGGAAAAATGCCCCGTCCTTCGGGCACCATCACCAAACCCTGTCGCACCATGGCATGCACGGGCTGCCCCGCCAAACTCTGGCCTTGGTAGTGAATGCTGCCTGCAGACAGCGGCACCAAGCCACAAATAGCGCGCAAGGTGGTGCTTTTGCCAGCGCCGTTGGCGCCAATCAGGGCGACCAATTCGCCGGCGTTGACGTGCAAATTCAACTGCCGCACTGCGCGTATGCCGCCGTAAGCGACATCCACGCCGCGGATATCTAGCATGGGGGGGGAAGCCTGTGCTTCAGTCATGGCGCTTCTCTTCTTGGTGGGGTGTCGCAGCAGGAGGGTGCAGCAGCGGATCTTGCGCTGCCCCCTTGCCCAGATACGCCTCAATCACACGGGGGTCGTGCTGCACGTCGTGCGGCAGGCCGTACGACAGCACTTGGCCATACTCCAGCACCAGCACGCGGTCACACATATTCATGACCAGCTTCATGTCGTGCTCAATCAACAGCACGGTGATGCCGTCGTCACGGATTTTTTCAATCAGTGCGCGCAGCACCACGGTTTCTGAGGGGT
>JAFAGF010000273.1 GCA_023422975.1 Pseudomonadota bacterium | reverse complement strand
TTGCGTGAGGCGCTCGCTTTCTTGCACCACCCAACGCCGGATGTGGCCCTGGCTACGCTGGAAGACCATTCCCACCCCGCATGGCAGCGGCTGAAAGCCGAAGAGTTGTTGGCTCAGCAACTGTCGCAATACCAGGCCCGGCAAGAGCGGGCAGCATTGCGTGCACCCGTGCTGCAAGTGCCCGTGGCAGAAGGCGGTCATCTGACGCTGGTGGAGCAGTTTTTGCAGCAGCTGCCTTTTGGGCTGACAGGAGCGCAACAGCGGGTGTGCCGAGAAATTGCCCAAGATATGGCGCGTGCCATGCCCATGCACCGCTTGCTGCAGGGCGATGTCGGCTCTGGCAAAACGGTGGTGGCCGCCATGTCGGCCATGGTGTGCATTGCCTCGGGCTGGCAGTGCGCGCTGATGGCTCCCACCGAAATTTTGGCCGAACAGCACTTTGGCAAGCTGGTGGGCTGGCTGGAGCCTATTTTGGCCCCACTGGGTAAGAAAGTGGCGTGGTTGTCAGGCGCTCAGAAAAAGAAAGAGCGCACGGCCATGCTGGAGTTGGTGGCCAGCGGAGAAGCAGCCTTGGTGGTGGGCACGCATGCCGTCATCCAAGAGCAGGTCAGCTTTCACAGCCTGGCCCTCGCGGTGATCGACGAGCAGCACCGCTTTGGCGTGGCGCAGCGCTTGGCCTTGCGGCAAAAACTGGCGCACAAGGGCTTGGAGCCGCACTTGCTGATGATGAGTGCCACCCCCATCCCCCGTACCTTGGCCATGAGCTACTACGCGGATCTGGATGTATCGGTCATTGATGAGTTGCCGCCTGGGCGCACCCCCATCGTGACCAAAGTGATTTCAGACAGCCGCAAAGATGAAGTCATTGCCCGCATTGGCGCGCAGGTGGAGGCGGGGCGTCAGGTGTACTGGGTGTGCCCGTTGATCGAAGAGAGTGAAACGCTGGATTTATCGAATGCCACGGCCACCCACACCGACTTGAGCGAAGCGCTGCCCGGCGTGACGGTGGGCCTGCTGCATTCGCGCATGCCCCAGGCCGAGAAGAAAGCGGTGATGGAGCTTTTTACCGCCGGCATCATGGGCGTGCTGGTCTCTACCACGGTGATTGAAGTGGGTGTGGATGTGCCCAATGCATCGCTGATGGTGATTGAGCACGCTGAGCGCTTCGGCCTGAGTCAATTGCACCAGCTACGTGGCCGTGTGGGGCGCGGGGCGGCCGCGTCGGCCTGCGTGCTGCTGTATTCCATGAACGACAACGGTCGTCTGTCGGATACGGGCAAAGAGCGTCTGCGGGCCATGGCAGATACCAATGATGGGTTTGAAATCGCGCGGCGTGATCTGGAAATTCGCGGGCCGGGAGAGTTCCTCGGTGCGCGCCAGTCCGGCGATGCGTTGCTGCGATTTGCTGACTTGGAAAAAGACTATGCCCTGCTAGAGTGGGCGAAAGAGTTGGCCCCCCACATGCTGCAGCGCTATCCGCATTTGGCACAACAGCACATACAGCGCTGGCTGGGGACGAAGGCTGAGTTCCTCAAGGCGTAGGACAACAGCGGGAATGGCCTATGGCGCAGCGCGTTCATGGGTCGAAATATGTACATTCAATTACATCAATGCAAAATAGCCGATTGTTTGGCCGTAGACATATTCAAAATCCATGACGCTCACTGAACTGAAATACATTGTCGCCGTCGCGCGCGAGAAGCACTTTGGTCGTGCGGCAGAGGCTTGTTATGTCTCGCAACCCACCCTGTCCGTCGCTATCAAAAAGTTGGAAGACGAGTTGGATGTCAAAATTTTTGAGCGCAGCGCAGGGGAAGTGTCGGTAACGCCTTTGGGGGAGTCCATTGTTCGCCAGGCGCAAAGCGTGCTGGAACAAGCGGCGGAAATCAAGGAGATTGCCAAGCGCGGCAAAGACCCTCTGTCTGGCGTGCTGACCTTGGGCGTGATCTACACCATTGGTCCTTATCTGTTGCCAGAGCTGGTGCGCCATTCCATCAAGATGACGCCCCAAATGCCGCTGATGTTGCAAGAGAACTTCACCGTCAAGCTGCTGGAAATGCTGCGCACCGGTGAAATCGATTGCGCTATCGTGGCCGAGCCGTTTCCAGATACTGGTTTGGCCATGGCGCCGCTGTATGACGAGCCCTTCATGGCGGCGGTGCCCAACACCCACCCGCTGGCGCAGCAAGACTCGGTGACCACCACCGAATTGAAAAACGAAACCATGTTGTTGCTGGGCGCCGGGCATTGCTTCCGCGACCATGTGCTGGAAGTTTGCCCAGAGTTTGCGCGCTACGCGAGCAATGCCGAAGGCATTCGCCGCACCTTTGAAGGCTCTTCGCTGGAGACTATCAAACACATGGTCGCTGCAGGGATGGGGGTGACTTTGGTGCCGCGCCTGTCGGTGCCGGCTGAAGCATTGACGACCCAGCGCCGCCGAATGACGGATGACCCCCATATCCGTTATTTGCCTATCCGCAGTGAAGATGGTGCGCCTGCGCCCAGCCGCCGGGTGGTACTGGTGTGGCGTCGCAGCTTTACGCGCTATGAAGCCATTGCGGCATTGCGTAATGCAGTCTATGCCTGCGAGCTTACCGGGGTAACGCTGCTGACCTGAGTCCGCTGCACTTTGTTTGCCCTAAGCCATGCAAGCAGCGCTGTCGCATGTATAGGCATGCGCTATATTTATTAACACGATCAACCATCTGATGCGTCCACTGGATGGTGGCGCATCGGTTCGTATGACTGAGGAGAAGTACTATGGCGAAAGAAACGAAAAAACCAACGGTCAAAGCTGCCCCGGCACCTGCTGCAGGCATGCCTATCAAGATTGGCATCAGCACCAAAGACCGTGAGCTGATTTCGGAAGGCCTGTCGCGTCTGCTGGCAGACACTTACACCCTCTACCTGACCACGCACAATTTCCATTGGAACGTGACGGGGCCCATGTTCAACACGCTGCACACCATGTTCATGGGCCAGTACACCGAGTTGTGGAATGCGGTGGATCCTGTGGCAGAGCGCATCCGCTCCTTGGGTCACTTTGCGCCGGGTTCCTATGGCCAGTTCGGTAAGTTGACCAGCTTGCCCGATGTGCCGGCGACGCCCCCCAAGGCCAACGAGATGATCCGTATCCTGGTGGAAGGTAACGAAGCCGTGGCACGCACTGCGCGCGAACTGTTCCCGCTGGCTGACAAAGCCAGTGACGAACCAACCGCGGATTTGTTGACCCAACGCCTGACCGTGCACGAGCAAAACGCATGGATGCTGCGCTCTCTGCTGGAAGAATAAGCAACAGAAGTTCCCTGCATCCAGCGATGGATTGCGGATAACCTTTGCCAGTCCACAACGCCCGCTGCCAGCGGGCGTTGTGCATTTCGCGCGACAATTTGCCCATGACAACTTCAACACCCACTTCTGCAGCCACGGCTGCACCACGCTCCAAGCTTG
>JAFAGF010000178.1 GCA_023422975.1 Pseudomonadota bacterium | reverse complement strand
ATCGACAAACGACCGGGCTGGCTGCGCAGTGCTTCCTTCAGGATTTCTTCGGCTTGCACATCGCGGCCATAGGCCAGGTAGACATCGGCTTCGGCGACAGGGTCTACATCACCACCACCATCGAGCTGGCTGGGTGAGTAGGCCATGGTGGAGGCGCCCGCGTCTGCGTTGTTGGTGTCCACCTGCTGGCCACCGCTGCTGCCAAAGAAAGAGTCTGGCTGCAATTGGCTGTCGCCCAAGCTGGGATCTTGTGCAGTCTGTGCAGCGCGGCGGCGTTTCCAGGCGGTGTAGCCCAGCAAGCCTAAAAGCACGGCGACCAGACCTGCACCGGCAGGTACCAGCGGGTTATCCAGCAGCTCATCCATGGCCGAAGTTTGTTGCACTGCCGCAGGGGTAGGAGCCACAGGTGTGGGCTTCTTGGCTGCAGCCGCTGGTGCTGCAGCGGTGGCTGTGTCTGTAGCCTGTGCCGCAGGCGAAGCCCCGGCTTCCAGGGCTGTGGAAGCCTCGGTTTCGGTTGCGGTGGTTGCAGCAGCAGCGGTGGTATTCGTCACTTCCACAGAGGGGGCTGCAGTCGCAGCGCTCTGGGTCACATCTGGAGCGGCAGCCGCTGGCACATCCCCCTTGGGGCTTTCTGCGGCGCTGGCAGGGTCTGCAGTGCTGGCCGAGTTTTGGGCCAAGTCATTGAGTTCTGCCAAATTGCGCTGCAACTCATTGAGGCGGTTGTCTTGGTCGGTGGCTTGCTTTTGCTCCGCGACCTTGGCTTCGGCCGCAGCGTTTTGCACGGAACCCTTGGAGAGCGTCAGCTTGTCTGGGGTTTCTGCGCTGGGGCCTGTTTCTTGGACATGGGCTTGCACCTGGCCGCCGGAGCTGCGATCAGCAGCTTGTACCGTGGCCTGCGGTGCTTTGGATGCCAAGCTGCGGCGGTAGGCGTTGAAATCACGGCTTTGGGCGGCCACGATTTGCCGCGCTTCCGTGCGAGAGGTTTCCAGCGCTTGGTCGCGATTGGGCATTTGTACGACAGCACCAGCCCGAATACGGTTGACGTTGCCATTGATAAATGCCTCGGGGTTGCTGCGCAGCATGGCGACCAGCATCTGGTCCAGAGAGACTCCGGCAGGACGGTTGGCATTGGCAATGCGGCCTGCAGTGTCACCAGCGCGAACGCGTGTGCTAGCCTCTTGCGTCGCGGCTGCTTGGGGGGCAGACGGTGCTGCTGCCTGCGTAGCTGGAGTGGAAGCCTGCGGGCGTGGCGCTGCGCTGGAGCTGTAGTTGCGGCCAGCGACAGAAGCGGGGGCCGCAGCAGTGGGTGCGGGTGCAGTGACTTGTGGTGGCGTGGTGGGTGCTGGAGCGGGGCGTTGCGCAGCGGGCGGATCTAGCAGCAAGGTGTAGCTGCGCACCAGATGGCCAGTACTCCATTGCGTCTCCAGCACCAAATCCACAAAGGGCTCTTGGATGGGGGTGTTGCTGCTCAGGCGCAAGCTGGCGGTACCGTCTGCGTTGCGGTGCAGCTGCACCTGGATGGATCGTGCAGCGCTGCTGTAGTCCATGCCTTGTGCCCGGAACGTTTCTGCCGAGGCAATTTGCGCGACCAAGCTGTTGATCTCTGCAGCGGTGGCTTGGGGAATGGCAATTTCAGCCTTCAGGTTTTCGCCCAGTGCGGAGCGCACGTTCAGCGAACCCAGCGATAGGGCCGACGCATTGGTTGCTGTCAGTGCAGTCGAGACAAAGGCAGCTGCGGCCAAGGCTGAAAGTTTCCAACGATGCATGTTTGTGGTCACGTTCAAAATGTTGGGCCGATGTAATTACGGCGGGTGTTCTTATCGAGGTGCTGCACACAGTCTCTCCCACTGGTGCGGCATTGGCAAAGACATTAGCAGCAATGCCAAAGGGTGACAAGCAAAGCCAAAGGCCGAAAAAACGAGGATTTCGGGGGGCATGGGTGCCGTCAAAGCCTTGATTATGACAAGCGCCAGCACGCTGTGAGGGTGAAGGGGGCGCCATTGCGGCCAGGCTGGATGCCTGGGTGACCCACCGGCCCGTTGCACTGGCCGTGCAGCGCGAGGGGCTGGATGTTGTCTGAGGGCGACAGCGTAGCGCCGGATATGGCATGAAAAAAGGAAGCCTTAGCTTCCTTTTTATAGAGCCTGAGCAGCGCTTACTTGGCCAGCAAGATGCGCAGCATGCGGCGCAGAGGTTCGGCAGCGCCCCACAGCAGTTGGTCGCCGATCACGAAGGCAGACAGGTACTCGCCGCCCATGTTCAGCTTGCGCACGCGGCCCACTGCCACTTCCAAGCCGCCAGTGGTGGCCGCTGGGGTCAATTCCTTGACGGTTTCAGCGCGGTCGTTGGGCACGAACTTGACCCAGTTGTTGCCGCCCTTGATCAGCGCTTCGATCTCATCCAAAGGCAAATCCTTCTTCAACTTCAAAGTCAAAGCCAAAGAGTGGCAGCGCATGGCGCCGATGCGCACGCACAGGCCATCGACGGGGATGGTGGCTTCGGTGCCCAAGATCTTGTTGACTTCGGCCTGGCCCTTCCACTCTTCCTTGGACTGGCCGTTGGGCAGTTGCACATCGATCCAAGGGATCAGGCCGCCCGCCAAAGGTGCGCCGAAGAATTCGGTGGGCACTTCTTGGCGAATGGTTTGGGCGACCTTGCGGTCAATGTCCAAAATGGCGGAAGCGGGGGTGGCCAGCTCGTCGGCTACGGCGGCGTGCACCACGCCCATGCCCTTGAGCAACTCACGCATGTGGTTGGCACCGCCGCCCGAGGCAGCTTGGTAAGTCATGGAAGAGACCCATTCCACCAGACCGGCCTTGAACAGACCGCCCAGGCCCATCAGCAGGATGGAGTTGGTGCAGTTGCCGCCAATCCAGTTCTTGCCGCCAGCAGCCAGC
Organism: Pseudomonadota bacterium; assembly: GCA_023422975.1. Classification (GTDB taxonomy): domain Bacteria; phylum Pseudomonadota; class Gammaproteobacteria; order Burkholderiales; family Burkholderiaceae_C; genus Comamonas. The sequence continues at coordinate 29 of JAFAGF010000178.1, read as the reverse complement.
TTCTTTTGGATCAGGTCGTCGTTGACGGG
>JAFAGF010000174.1 GCA_023422975.1 Pseudomonadota bacterium | reverse complement strand
CCAGCAACTCGCCTATCCCTGCGGCTGCACCCGCAAAGACATTGAAGCTGCACTGCAAGCCCTGGGGCAAATACACGAGCGGCATCTGGAGCGCCCTTACCCCGGCACATGCCGCAACGGCCTGCATGGCAAGCCCGCACGCAGCTGGCGCTTTGCGCTGGAGAAATATGTATCAAATTGGCCTCTAACGCTTGCTACACAATCGCTAGCAGCTCCTTTTTCTGTAAAAAAAGGCACCCTCACCTGGGAAGACCGCCGCTTAGGCACTCAACACCAAGCGCCATCCTTGGTCGCGGGTGATTTTGTGCTGCAGCGCGCCGATGGGCTGTATGCCTACCAACTGGCCGTCGTCGTCGATGACGCATTGCAGGGCATCACCCACATCGTGCGTGGCGAGGATTTGACCGACAACACCGCGCGTCAATTGCTCTTACAACATGCCCTGGGTTTGCCGCATCCTTGCTATATGCACACCCCGCTGGTTCTGATGCCGGACGGGGAAAAACTCTCCAAACAACACGGCGCCCCAGCGCTTGACCTGAGCCACCCCATGCAAACCCTGAACATAGCCGCGCGCAGTTTGCATTTGTCGACACTAAGCCCCGAAACTACGGTGCCAGATGCGTTATCTCAATGGGTCAAACAATGGCAAGCCACTTACAATGTGCGCCGTGACTGAGCATCAACATAACCCTATGGCTGACACCCTTGCAGCCCCCTCCACATCTTCTGAAGGCAAAGCCCCGGCAGATGTCGCATTCCCTAAAACCATCCGCAGTTACGTGCGCCGCACCGGCCGCGTTACCACGGGCCAAGCCAAAGCATTTGAAGACATTGGCCCGCAGTTTCTGCTGCCCTACACCAATGCCCCTTTGGATGCCCAAGCCGCATTTGGCCGCAAAGGCAAACTGATTCTGGAAATTGGCTTTGGCATGGGTGAGGCAACCGCCCACATTGCGCGCGTTCGCCCAGAAGACAACTTCCTGTGCTGCGAAGTGCACGAGCCCGGCGTTGGTGCCTTGCTCAAGCGCATTGGCGAGCAAGACATCCACAACATCCGCATCCTCCAGCACGATGCGGTAGAAGTCATCGACAACATGTTGCCCGAAGGCAGCATTGACGGCGTGCACATTTTCTTCCCAGACCCTTGGCACAAGAAGAAGCACAACAAGCGCCGCCTCATCCAAAGCCCCTTGGTGGCCAAGCTGGCCAGCCGCCTGAAAACAGGTGGTTATTTCCACTGCGCCACCGACTGGGAGCCCTATGCCGTGCAAATGCTGGAAGTGCTGGGTGCTGAGCCGCAGCTGACCAACACCGCCACAGGCTATGCAACCAAACCGGATTACCGCCCTTTGACCAAGTTCGAAAACCGCGGCCTGCGACTGGGTCACGGCGTGTGGGACTTGGTGTTTACCAAGCGCTAGTGCTCCCGCCACACAGCAGCAACACCCCGAACTTCATGCACATTCTGCAAAACTTGGTTCAGATGACCGGCCAGCGTGATCACTTGCGGCTGGAACTCTCCGTGCTATCCACGTTTATGCAGCTGCCTGCCGTGACCAACGTTCGGGCGCTGGAGCTGGTGGAGTTGGACAACGGCCATTGGGTGCGCCCCAGAACTTGGTTGCGAGATGGGCAACTGGTGTCCTCCACCCAAGATGTGGTGCAAGACAACCAACGTCGGCCTCTGCACGAAATGCCGCATCTGCACGCTTGCATTACCCAGCAAGCACAACAGATGCAGCACAGTTCAGGAGCAGATCAGCACGTTATCTGGCTACCGGTTTGGATGCACGAGAAAGCGCGCGTGTGCCTGGAAGTCACCCAATCCGACCCATTCACACCGCACAGCCTGGATGTCATCACCGGCATCTTCAATGTCTACCAGAATTACCAAAGCCTGCTTGACTACAGCGAGCGCGATGCGCTGACAGGCTTGCTCAATCGCAAAACCTTTGATGAGCATCTGTTGCGCTTTGCCACTGCTGCACAAGCAGAGCACAGTGACGAGATGCCTTGGCTTGCAGTCATTGATATTGACCACTTCAAGTTGGTCAATGACCGTTTTGGACACCTTTTTGGTGATGAAGTTCTGATTCTGGTTGCCAACTTGCTGCGCAGCGCATTTGGTTCCCAGCACCGTATTTTCCGGTTTGGTGGCGAAGAATTCGTGGTGCTGATGCCTGTTTCGCACAAAGCCGCGGCCCAAGCTTCTTTGGAGGCCTTCAGAGCCATGGTGGCCAGCCACAGCTTCCCGCAAGTTGGCAACGTGACGGTCAGCGTGGGCTTTGCTGGAGCCAAACTGTGTTCCCCTGTCGAGATTTTGGGTCAAGCTGACCAAGCGCTGTATTACGCCAAAGAAAACGGCCGCAACCAAGTGTGCCATTTTGAGCAACTGCAAGACCAAGGCTTGCTGCACAGCGCACAAGTCTCACACGAAGATGTAGAACTGTTCTGACGCGGGACACATTTCGCGCACTGCCGCCAACCCACTCTCAGTGCGACGCGGACGCACTCACAGCCGCTTCGCTCAGCCCTGCACGCACACAATCGCGGCCATCACCCTTGGCTTGGTAGAGCAAAGCATCCGCACGCTCCAGCAGGCTGTCTATGGTGTCGCCTTGCTGAAATTGCGTCACCCCAAAGCTGCAAGTCAAAGGCAGCACCAAGCCACCCATCTGCCAAGGCGTGCGGCGCACCACCTCTGCCAGCCGATTGGCGACTTCGGTGGCTGGGCGAAGCTCTGTCTCTGGCATAAAGATCACAAACTCTTCACCACCAAAACGCACCATCCAGTCCACGTTTGCACGCAGCCCTTCCTGCAAGCGCTTGGCGACATCTTTAAGCACCTCATCACCCACCGCGTGCCCATACTGGTCATTGATGCGCTTGAAATGGTCAATGTCCGTAAAGATCACCGACAGCGGGCGCCCATACCGCACACAACGCTCAATATCCAAGGGCAGGCGCATCTCCATGGCCCGGCGGTTGTATGCACCGGTCAAGGCATCCAGCTGGGACAGGCGCTTGACCTCATCTACCAAAGAAGACAGCTCTGCCGTGCGCTCCTTGACCAATCCATCCAGATCTTTGATGTGACGATCCAGCGCAGATTGCAAGTGCTGAAAGCCCTGCATCACCATGTCTATTTCATCAGCCCGCAGTCGATCCGGGCGATGCAGCTCCAAAGGCTGGCTGAGTTCTTCAGGCTTGAGGTTGCGAACAAAGTCAGCAATTTGCCGCAGCGGAATACCCAAATCGTGCCGCATAACCCAAGCAACCAGGAAGCACATCAGTACTGTAAAAATCAAATACCCAGGAATGACGTGCTTTTGCGATTCCCACAGCAAATTGCGGTGGTAAGCACGATCTGCCCACACCTCAATCGTGCCTAGCGATTGGTTTTTATAGTCGGGCGAATAAATCACGGCTTGGTACGACGGCACATCCTTCCCAATCCCCGTGCGCCCCGCTGCAATCACTTCACCAGTCACTGCCAGCGTAATGCGCACAAAACCCACGGCTTCGATTTCTGTCAGCCGCTGCACATGGTTGTGCAGAACTTCGCGATCAATGTCCCACACTGCGTAAGCAATCGCGCGGCTGCTGGTTTCCACAATCAGCGACATGGTGTTGAAAAACTGGCGCTCTTGTTTTTGCCGATCCAGCCAAACTTGGAAGCCTCCAATGCCAATCAGGCACACCAACGACAACGCAATGATGCGCTGAAGCATCAATGTGGCAATCGATCGAAATTCAAAATTCTGCGGTGCCATACAACCACCTACTTACCGCAGGAGCTGCGCGAGCTCAAACTGGTAGCGCCTCAACTGTGGATTGCGGTGCTTGCTGAAGGCGCGAAAATCGAGCGTCACTTCTGTTTGTGCGAAATGCTGCTCCAATTGCTGGCTAGTGCGCGCATCGAACAACTGGAACATATTGCGTTGCAGCTCCAGCCCCTCATCCAAGAAATCGACGCCATGGTAGTGGTCATACAGCATCACCATCGCCCAGGCTCCAGCCATGAAGTGGCCGCCCGCCAAAGCTGTCAATTGACCTTTGCGCAACCCGTCCAATGCCTGCTGCGAGGTGTTAATGCCACTGAATAAAGCATCACTTCCCGGCTCCCCGCCCTGCTGACGCCACGCCTCCATCGCGCCAAAAGCCATCAAGTCATTCCCAGCCCAGATCAAACGTACCTCTGGGTAACGCTGAAAAAGCACCTGTGCTTGATCTCTGGCCTTGTCCTGGCGCCATTCGCCATAAACCTCTTGGCGCAACACGACGGTGCCTTGCATTTCCCGCACGGCTTTGCGCATACCTTGGTTGCGCGCGGTAGAGGCTGGGGTCGAACGGTCTCCCGCAATCGCCACCATCTGCAGCTTCCCTTGCGCATCACGCAGCGCAGGAATTTTCAGCGCCTTCTGAATCAATGCTTGCGCCGTCAAATAGCCTGCATCTTCTGCATTCGACTCTAGGCTGCCGAGCCAAAAAGGAAACTGGCCGCGAGGCATACCCACTTGTGGCCGTAGATCGTCCTGAATGCCGCTGAAAGCCATGAAGGCTTGAATCCCAGAGCCATCCAGTGCCTTCAAGATGCTGGGCGCAGTACTGTAATCATTTGAAAAGACCACGTAATCAGGACGTTCGCGCTGAGGCAAATGCGCCAATCTTGTGGCCATCGCCACGGGTTCTAGGCGGTTGCGCTGTGCATACAACACGCGCAGCTGCATACCCAAGCTATCGGCTGCTTTTTGCATCGCATCCGCACTGGAGCGCCAATAGGCCTCATCTGACTTACCCGGATTCAAGAACACCACGGACTGCGCCGATGCCGATACGCCTGCGAATACGCATACAGCAGCCGCGCACATACGCAGCGCGTTGGTGCGGGTTAATTTGCCGACAACCGTTTTCAGCAATCTAAATCCAAGCATGTGCACAACCGTAGCGCGAAACGCGCGATGGTAGGGGAACAATATTGCCCCCGGTCTGATACGGATCAGGATTTCAGGCAATTTCAAATCTGCATAAAAAAAGCCAGAAGTGCTACTTCTGGCTTTTGGCACAGGTCTATACCTTAAATACGCTCGGTCACCCAAGCCTGGACACTGGCCAGCGCTGCAGGCACGGCCGCTGCGTCGGTTCCACCGGCCATGGCCATGTCAGGCTTGCCGCCGCCCTTGCCGCCCACTTGCTGGGCCACAAAGTTCACCAGCTCGCCAGCCTTGACCTTGGCGGTCTCGGCCTTGGTCACGCCTGCGGCCAGTTGCACCTTGTCGCCGTCCACGGCAGCCAGCACGATCACGGCCGCGCCCAGCTTGTCCTTGAGCTTGTCCATGGTGTCACGCAGCGTCTTGGCATCCGCGCCTTCGAGCTTGGCTGCCAGCACCTTCACGCCGTTCACTTCCACAGCCGTAGTAGCCAGCTCATCGCCCTGGCTGGAAGCCAGCTTGCCCTTGAGTGCAGCGATTTCCTTTTCCAGCGCCTTGATCTGATCCAGCGCACCACCGATGCGGTTGGTCAGCTCGGCCGTTGGAGCCTTGAAGGCCGCAGCGGCTTGCTCCACAGTGGATTCCAGCGACTGCAAATAGGCCAGTGAGTTGGCGCCAGTAATGCCTTCGATACGGCGCACGCCAGCGGCCACGCCAGATTCGCCCACCACCTTGAACAGACCGATGTCTCCGGTGCGCTGCACGTGGGTGCCGCCGCACAGCTCGCGGCTGGTGCCGATGTCCAGCACGCGCACGGTTTCGCCGTACTTTTCACCGAACAGCATCATGGCGCCGGTCTTCTGGGCGCTTTCGATGTCCATCACGCGGGCATCGGTCGCGGTGTTGGCCAGAATTTCAGCGTTCACGCGGGCTTCGATCTCGCGGATCTGCTCGGCCGTCACGGGTGCGTTGTGCGCAAAGTCAAAACGGGTGCGGTCAGCGTTGACCAGCGAGCCCTTTTGCTGCACGTGGGCGCCCAGCACTTCGCGCAAGGCCTTGTGCATGATGTGGGTGACCGAGTGGTTGCGCATGATGGCAGCGCGCACGGCGGTGTCCACCTGCGCTTCAACGGCATCGCCCACCTTCAGGCTGCCGGCTTCCAGCACGCCGTGGTGGCCGAAGACGTCGGCCTTGATCTTCAGGGTGTCTTCCACGGCAAAGCGTG
>JAFAGF010000206.1 GCA_023422975.1 Pseudomonadota bacterium | reverse complement strand
CTTGAATGAGTAGGGCGCTTTTTTAATCGGTAACGATTCTAGGTTTTGACCCTATCGTCTAGAGGCCTAGGACACCACCCTTTCACGGTGGGTACCGGGGTTCGAATCCCCGTAGGGTCGCCAAGTTTGAAGCGCTTGATGCTTGTTAAAAGCTAGCAAAGCTTCCTGCCAGGAGTGGTAGTTCAGTTGGTTAGAATACCGGCCTGTCACGCCGGGGGTCGCGGGTTCGAGTCCCGTCCACTCCGCCAGTTCCTTTGGGGGTATAGCTCAGCTGGGAGAGCGCTTGCATGGCATGCAAGAGGTCATCGGTTCGATCCCGTTTACCTCCACCAAAGATTTTCGGAAGCGAGAAATCGGTTCTTAGGTTTTGACCCTATCGTCTAGAGGCCTAGGACACCACCCTTTCACGGTGGGTACCGGGGTTCGAATCCCCGTAGGGTCGCCAAGTTTGAGGCGCTTGATGCTTTGAAAAAGCTAGCAAAGCTTTCTGCCAGGAGTGGTAGTTCAGTTGGTTAGAATACCGGCCTGTCACGCCGGGGGTCGCGGGTTCGAGTCCCGTCCACTCCGCCAAATAATAAATCCGCATTAGCATTACGTTAATGCGGATTTTTCTTTTTTCTAGTCTTGGTATACGCAAAGTAAAACCGCCCTCGAGGCGGTTTTTTACTGTGTGGCTTTAATTGCTTTCATTATTTCGGGGCTAAACGGATGGCGCCATCTAGGCGGATTACCTCACCGTTGAGCATGTCATTTTCAATAATGTGTTTGGCAAGTTTGGCGTAGTCTTGAGGTGTGCCAAGGCGGCTGGGAAACGGTACGCCTGCGGCCAAGGCATCTTGCACTTCTTGGGGCATTCCAAAGAGCATCGGAGTGCCAAAAATTCCGGGGGCAATCGTCATGTTGCGGATGCCGTTGCGTGCAAGATCGCGCGCAATCGGTAAGGTCATGCCCACAATACCGCCCTTGGAGGCTGCGTAAGCGGCTTGGCCAATTTGTCCATCGTAGGCGGCGACACTGGCGGTCGAAATGATGATGCCACGCTCGCCGGTCGACTCAGGTTCATTTTTGCTCATGGCTTCGGCGGCCAGGCGAATCATGTTGAAGCTGCCAATCAGGTTGACTTGAACAACTTTCTGGAAAATCGCTAGGCTGTGTGCCCCATTTTTGCCCACGGTTTTCTCTGCAGGAGCAATCCCTGCGCAGTTCACCAGTCCCATGAGTTTGCCGAGCGTAGTGGCTTGCTGCACGGCGGTTTGGGCATCTGTTTCGCTGCTAACGTCGCATTTCACAAAGGTTGCTCCAAGCTCGCGGGCAACTGCTTGGCCTTTGTCTGCTTGCATATCTGCAATCACAACGGTGGCGCCATGTGCAGCCAGCATACGGGCTGTGCCTTCGCCCAAACCCGATGCTCCGCCGGTGACGATAAAAACTTTGCCTTGAATGTCCATGTGGTGCTCCTTGATTGTTGTTGACGTAAACGTCAATTATGAGAGGAGTCACGTGGTAATGCCATACGTGCAGAGGATGTATAGGCGAAAAAAAACCCGGTGATAAAACCGGGTTTAAAAGGATCCAAGAAACGGGGGTTTCAAGAGGATCCAAGGAGACAACTGGAGATCAGAAAACTGATCGATGTGTGTATTTTAGGGTAAACCCTAGACTTTGTCTAGTTTGCAACCAAAAGCCGTAAAAAGTCAGGCTTTGGTGCGGGCGGCAGGTGCCTGTGCAGCAGCTGCTGCGGTTGTGGTGACTGCTTTCAGGTTGGCTTCTGCCAAGTCAGAAGCTTGCTTGACGGCCTTTTGCACACTTTCAAATGCATTGTTGGCTGCAGAGACAGCGCTTTTCATGACGGCAACAGCTGTTTCAGAGCCTGCAGGTGCATTTTTGGCGGTCGATTCGACCAAGCTGTTAAAGCCTTGCTGAAATTCGCCAGCCTTGGATTCCAACGCCTTGGTGACTTCTGCAGAGGTGCTAGTGGCGATGTTGTAGAGGTGGCGGTTGTAGGCAGCGGTTTTTTCAGCCAAAGGCTGGAAAAAGCTGCTTTGCAGGGCCAGTAGCTCCTGTGCATCTTTCACGTTCAGCAGGGCTTGGCTGTGCGAGGCTGCTTCAGCCAAAGCTGCGCGCGACGCTGCAACGTTCAGCTCGACAATTTTCTCCACGCCTTCAAAGGCTTTGGTGGTCAGGCCGAACAAGGTTTCGATGTTGGCTTTGTGTGCTGCGGTGATTTGTTCAGGTGTCAGTGCCATGGTGTGCTCCATCAATAAAAAAGGGGAGGGTCGAAATAGCAGCTGCATCCTGTCAAACGCTATGTTGCAGCGCAGCATGGAGGCTATTTTTCAACAAGCCTCAATTTGGTGCAAGTGATTTTTGTGCGCTGCAGCAAAAAAAACGAGAAACACGACGAACGGTAGGCGTGCTGCGCCAATGGCATCGCTGAGTGCAATGTCGCGCGTCACCTACGCTGTCACTTGGAGGAATGCGTGCGTGCGCGTCACATCACACAATCGCATGCTATGACCACAGCACCCCAATCAGTTTCCGCTTCCCGGCCTGCGCCACAGCCACGCAGTGCATTCCGTGTTTTTCGAGACATTCCCACGCGTTGGTCCGACAACGATGTGTATGGCCACGTGAACAATGTTGTGTACTACAGCTGGTTTGACACGGCGGTGAATGCCTATCTGATTGAGCAAGGCGCTTTGGACATTCACCACGGCGCAACGATTGGCTTGGTGATCGAAACCCAGTGCAATTACTTTGCACCGCTGGCATTTCCGCAAACTGTACAGGCCGGCATACGTGTGGCCAAACTCGGAAGTAGCAGTGTGCGCTACGAAATTGGCTTGTTTGCTCAGGGGGAGGCGATGTGCGCTGCGGCAGGGCATTTTGTGCACGTCTATGTAGACAAGATCACGCGCCGGCCCTGCGTTTTGCCTGCAGATTTGCGCACTGCGCTCGCGCCGCTGCAAATCCCTGTCCGGTCGGAAGATTTTTCATAGCGCCTAGCGCTTGCATACCAACGAGGTGAATAGGTTTTCATGCTGAAAGCTTGCGGTGCAGTGTGCGCAGATTGGCCTACACTGTGACTTTCGCCCCCGCTTGCCTGCCATGATCATTACCAGTTTGTTGGATACCGACCTGTACAAGTTCACCATGATGCAGGCGGTGCTGCACCAGTTTCCGGGTGCGCAGGTGGAATACCGTTTCAAATGCCGCAACCCTGGTGTGCGCTTGGCCCCTTTTGTGCATGAAATTCGTGAAGAGATTCGCGCACTGTGTCAGCTGCAGTTTCAACCTGCAGAGTTGGAATATCTGCGCTCGCTGCGCTTTATCAAAAGTGATTTTGTAGATTTTCTGAGCCTGTTCAAGCTCAACGAAAAATACATCACCATCACGGCGCTGGAAAACGGCGAGATCGACATCGCCATTCAAGGCCCGTGGCTGCACGTGATTCCTTTTGAAATTCCGGTGCTGGCTATCGTCAACGAGGTGTATTTCCGCAATACCCAGCCGGTGCCTGATTTTCTGGAAGGGCGCCGCCGTCTGGAAGAGAAAATTCAGCTGCTGCGTGGCGATACGCTAGAGGGCCTCAAGATTGCAGACTATGGCACGCGCCGCCGCTTTAGCCGGGCGTGGCATGAAGAGGTCTTGCGTGTGCTGTGCGCCAAACTGGGTACGGGCAACAAACGCCCGGCACCAGGGCACGGGCCTGGGCAGTTTGCGGGCACCAGCAATGTGCTATATGCCATGCGCTTGGGGATTACGCCGCTGGGCACCATGGCGCATGAGTTTTTGCAAGCCTGCCAAGCCTTGGGGCCACGCCTGCGTGACAGTCAAATATTTGGCCTGGAGTCTTGGGCCAAAGAGTACCGGGGGGATTTGGGCATTGCCTTGTCCGATGTGTACGGCATGAGTGCCTTCCTGCGCGACTTTGATCTGTATTTTTGCAAACTGTTTGATGGCGCACGCCATGACAGCGGAGACCCGTTTGCCTGGGGCGAGCGCATGCTGGAGCATTACCGCGCCAACCGCGTGGATCCTTTGAACAAGACTTTGATTTTTAGCGATGCGCTCACCATCCCTAAAACGATTGCGCTGTACCAGCGTTTTCACGGCCGTTGCCAGCTGGCATTTGGCATTGGCACCAATTTGACCAATGACTTGGGCTATGAGCCCTTGCAAGTCGTGATCAAAATGACGCGCTGCAATGACCAGCCGGTGGCCAAGCTCTCGGATACACCCGGCAAGAGCATGTGTGACGATAAAAAGTACCTGGCGTATTTGCGCCAGGTGTTTGAGATTCCAGAGGAGACTACTGCATGAAGATGGTGCGATTTGCAGCGATGACCGGCCTGTTGGCCACGCTGCCCGCTTTGGCGCAAGCCGCAGAACTGAATGGTGCAAGCCTGGGGCTGGCCTGGGCCATTCCATTTGCGGGGTTGTTGTTGTCGATTGCGCTGATGCCTTTGGTCGCGCCCAATTTCTGGCATCACCATTTTGGCAAAGTCACTGCAGCTTGGGCGCTGGCCTTTTTGATTCCGCTGGTGCTGTTTTATGGCATGGGCGTCGCTGTTGCCAACTTTGTGCACGCCTTGCTGGCAGAGTATTTGCCTTTTGTGATTTTGCTCACGGCCTTGTATGTGGTGGCGGGCGGTATTTACATTCGCGGCAGTTTGACGGGCACCCCCGTGCTGAACACCGCCATCTTGGCCATTGGTGCGGTGCTGGCCAGCTTTATGGGCACCACGGGCGCTTCCATGCTGCTGATTCGGCCGCTGATTCGTGCCAATGCACACCGCAGCAAGGTGGTGCACATTGTGGTGTTTTTTATCTTCATCGTCTCCAACGCCGGAGGCTCGCTCACCCCGCTGGGTGATCCGCCGCTGTTTCTGGGCTTTTTGAAGGGGGTGGATTTCAGTTGGACGCTGCTGCACATCTGGCCGCAGGCCCTGTTCTTGGTGGGCGTGCTGCTGGCTATGTTCTTTGTGCTGGACACGTGGCTGAGCAAGAACGACGACAACCAGCTGCCCGCTGTGCAAAGTGATCAGGCCCGTGAGGCCATCGGATTTGATGGCAAGCTCAACTTTTTCTGGCTGGCCGTGGTGGTGGGCCTGGTGCTGCTGAGTGGCATGTGGAAGTCGGATGTGGCCTTCAATATTGCAGGCACGGAGGTGGGGCTGCCCGGTGTGGTGCGTGACGTTGGCCTGATCGTGGTAGCTGTGCTGTCTTTGGTGCTGACGCCCAAACTGGTGCACGCCAACAACCAGTTTGGCTGGGGGCCCATGCAAGAGGTGGCCAAGCTGTTTGCCGGTATTTTCCTGACCATCATTCCCGTGATTGCCATGCTCAAGGCGGGCGTGGATGGCCCGTTTGGGGCTGTGGTGCGCGCGGTGACCAACCCCGACGGCTCGCCCAATATTGCGATGTACTTCTGGGCTACAGGCACCCTGTCTTCCTTCCTGGATAACGCGCCGACTTACCTGGTGTTCTTCAACACGGCAGGCGGTGATCCTGCGGTGCTGATGACGGCCTTGGCGCCAACGCTGGTAGCCATTTCTGCGGGCGCTGTGTTCATGGGGGCCAACTCTTACATCGGCAATGCGCCGAATTTGATGGTCAAGGCCATTGCGGAAGACCGCGGTGTGGCCATGCCCAGCTTCTTTGGCTACATGCTGTGGTCGGTCGGCATCTTGGTGCCGTTGTTTGTGGTGATGACATTCATTTGGTTCTAAAGCTATGCGTAAACCGAGCATCTTGATCGCACGTGCCATTCCTGCTGAAGTGGTGGCGTTTTTGCAGCAGCACTTTGAGGTACAGGCCAATCCCGACGACATCGTCTGGTCGCCCCAGGAGCTGGCGCAGCAACTGCAGGGCAAAGACGGTGTGCTGACCACGGGCAGCCAGCGTATTGATGGCACGTTGCTGGCTGCGTGCCCGCAGCTCAAAGTGGTGGCCAATATGGCTGTGGGGTACAACAACTTTGATGTGCCCGCCATTACGGCGGCAGGTGTGCAAGCCACCAACGCCCCCGACGTGCTGACCGAAACCACGGCGGACTTTGGCTTTGCCTTGCTGATGGCCACAGCACGCCGTGTGACCGAGAGCGAGCACTACCTGCGCGCGGGTCTGTGGAAAGAATGGCGCTACGACCTGTTTGCCGGCGCTGAGGTGCATGGCAGCACGCTGGGCATTATCGGTATGGGCCGTATTGGTCAGGGCATTGCCAAGCGTGGGGCCCACGGCTTTGGCATGAAGGTGGTTTATCACAACCGCTCACGCCTGTCGGCTGAGCTGGAGGCCGAATGCAAGGCCGAATATGTCAGCAAAGAAGCGCTGCTGAAGATGGCTGACCACGTGGTGCTGGTACTGCCGTTTACGCCCGAAAACCGCCACACCATTGGCGCGGCCGAGCTGGCGCAGATGAAGCCCACCGCCACGCTCATCAATATTGCACGCGGTGGCATTGTGGACGATGCCGCGCTGGCCCAGGCCTTGAAAGCGCAGCGCATTGCGGCGGCGGGCCTGGATGTGTTTGAAGGCGAGCCCCAGGTTCACCCAGATCTGTTGACAGTGCCCAACGTGGTGCTCACCCCGCACATTGCCAGTGCCACCATTGCCACACGCCGTGCGATGGCGCAGTTGGCTGCCGACAATCTGGTCGCTGTGCTGGGTGGCAAGCAGCCACTCACCCCCGTGAATACGCCGGATGATGCGGCCAAAGCCCAGCGCTGGGCTGCATAAAAACATAGCTGCTTGCGCTTGTTCTAAAAGGATTTCAAATAGAAAAATCTTTGAAAGCTAGTATTTGCTAGCGCTGGAAGCTATTTATTTTGAAGGAGCCTGTGTGGACTGGATGTCTTGGCTACTGCTGGGTGGGTTGCTGCTGGTGTTGGTCGTGCAGGTGCTGCACTGGCTCAAGCCCCGGCCAGCGCCTGCTGACCTTGATCTGTTGGAGCGGCTGGAACACTTGGAGCGTGCGCTGCAGCTGACGCAGATGGCCGTTGCCAAGAGTGACGGTGCCCTGGGCAGCATGGGCCAGCAAGTGCAGGGGTTGGTACACAGCCTGGGTCACAACCAAACGGCTGCCGCAGACAGTCTGCGTGAGTTGGTGGACACCCACATGCAGCGCCAAAGCCAGGAGGCGCGCCACAGCCGGCAAGATCTGCAGCAGCATTTTGCCCAGTTGCAGCAAGCGCTGGCTTTGCAGCTGCAGCGGTTGAACCAAGACAGTCATCAAACGGCCGAGCAGCTGCGCGGCACGCTCAATGAGCGGCTGGCCACCATCCAGGCCGACAACGCGGCCAAACTTGAGGAAATGCGCCGCACCGTCGATGAAAAGCTGCATGCCACGCTGGAGCAGCGCTTGGGCGAATCATTCAAGCTGGTCAGCGATCGCCTGGAGCAGGTACACAAAGGGCTGGGCGAGATGCAATCGCTGGCCAGCAGCGTGGGTGACTTGAAACGCGTGATGACCAACGTTAAAACCCGCGGCACCTGGGGCGAGGTGCAACTGGGCGGCATCATCGACAATGTGCTGACCCCCGAGCAGTACGCACGCAACGTGAAAACCGTGCCGGGCAGCGATGAGCTGGTGGAATTTGCCATCCGTTTACCGGGGCGCGACGAGGAACACCCGGTGTGGCTGCCCATCGATGCGAAATACCCTGTGGAGCATTACCAGCGCTTGCAAGATGCGCTGGACGCGGCGGACAAACTGGGCGTTGTCAGCGCGGGCAATGCGCTGGAAAGCTCCATCCGCAACGAGGCCAAAAAAATTGCGGGCAAATATGTGGCACCACCGTTCACCACCGATTTTGCGGTGATGTACCTGCCCTCCGAAGGGCTGTTTGCAGAAGTGATGCGGCGGCCAGGGTTGGTGGAAGCGGTTCAAAATGACAGCCGCGTGGTCATTACTGGCCCTGCCAACTTGGCGGCCATGCTCAACAGTCTGCAGATGGGTTTTAAAACCTTGGCGATTGAAAAACGTTCTTCCGAGGTATGGGGCGTGCTGGGCCAAGTGAAGACCGAATTCGCCAAGTTTGGCGAAGTCGTCGAAGCCACCCGCAAATCGATTGATGCGGCAGCCAAAAAATTTGAACAAGTGGATGTGCGCACCCGCGCCATCCAGCGCAGGTTGCGCACCGTGCAAGAGCTGCCCAGTGCAGCCGCTGACGATGCGGCTGCAGCGCCCTTGCTGCCCGATGTAGCGGCCGCAGATCCTGACAACGAGTGATTGAGTGAATGCTTCTTTGCTGCGCCTGATCCTGGCGCAAATTTCTATCCACGCCTGCATGACGGGCATGCGCATGGCCACGCCGCTGCTGGCGCTGCGCGAAGGCTATAGCCCTGCTGCGGTGGGCGTGCTGCTGGCGTTGTTTGCGCTGACGCAGGTGTTTTTATCGTTGCCCGCAGGGCGCTATGCAGACCGACATGGCTTGAAGCGCCCCTTGGCCATCAGCGTGATCGTGGCCAGCGCAGGGGCGGCGATGGCCGTGGTGTTCCCCATCTATCCGGTGCTGTGCTTTGCGGCGCTGTGCAGTGGCGGGGCATCGGGTGCGGCCATCATCGCGCTGCAGCGCCATGTGGGGCGGCAGACGCACGACAAGGTAACACTGCGCAAGGTATTTAGCTGGCTGGCCATCGGGCCGGCGGTGTCCAACTTTCTGGGCCCGTTCTTGGCGGGCTTGCTGATTGACTATGCAGGGGGCGAAGCGGCCAGCACGACCGGTTTCCGGGCTGCTTTTGTGCTGCTGACATTGCTGCCCTTGAGTGCATGGCTGTGGGTACGCACCGTGCAGGAAGAAAAGCCCGCGCCCAAGCCTGCTGATGCCAATAAAACCACCGCGTGGGACATGCTGCAAAACCAGGGCTTTCGCCGTTTGCTGTTGATGAACTGGGCGCTGTCTTCGTGCTGGGATGTGCACACTTTTGTGGTGCCTATTTTGGGGCATGAGCGCGGACTGTCCGCTTCGGTGATCGGCACCATTTTGGGCGCATTTGCGATTGCTGCTGCTGCCATCCGGTTGCTGATTCCCTTGCTGTCTGAGCGCATCAGCGAGTGGAAGGTGGTGATGGGGGCCATGTTGGGGGCTTGTGCCTTGTTCACAGCATACCCCTTAATGCCCAATGCCTGGGCCATGATGGGCTGCTCAATTGCGTTGGGGTTGGTGCTGGGGTCAGTGCAGCCCATGGTGATGAGCATGATTCACCAGATCACTCCACCGCACCGCCAGGGCGAGGCCTTGGGTCTGCGCATGATGGCCATCAATGGCTCCAGCGTGGTGATGCCCGTGCTGTTTGGCTCCATTGGCACGGTGGTGGGTGTCTCGGCCTTGTTCTGGGCAGTCGGCGCGATAGTGGGCGGTTCTGCCCGCTTGCCGTGGCTGTTGGGCAAGGACAATTTGCCTCAGGACTTGGCGGCTTCCCCCCGTATTGGTTCTTAGCCGTGCGGTGATAGGGCATGAAAAAAGCAGCGCGAAGGCTGCTTTTTTGAGAAAAGGCTTGCTGGTTGAGCCTTAGTGCGGCAACTGGTAGAAGTCTTTGATGATTTGCCACGCTGCTTCGGGCGTATCCACAAAGTGGAACAGCTTGCGGTCTTCCGGCGAGATCATGCCTTCAGCGATCAGTAGGTCAAAATTGAACAGCTGCTGCCAGAATTTTGTGTCAAACAAGATGATAGGCACGGGCTTGACCTTGGTGGTTTGCACCAGTGTCAGCACTTCAAACAGCTCATCCATGGTGCCAAAGCCGCCGGGGAATGCGACCAAGGCTTTGGCGCGCATCATGAAATGCATTTTGCGCAGCGCAAAGTAGTGAAACTTGAAGCTCAGCTCGGGCGTGATGTAGCGGTTGCCCTGCTGCTCATGGGGCAGCAAGATGTTCAAGCCCACGTTGACGGCACCGGCCTCGAAAGCGCCGCGGTTGGCGGCCTCCATGATGCCTGGGCCACCGCCGGTGCAGATGTAGATGCGCTGATCTTGCGGTTGGCGCTGGCTGTACTCGGCCACCAGACGGGCAAAAGCACGGGCATTTTCGTAGCGCACCGCGTTACGTACATCGCGCTCTGCAGTGCGAATCTGGTCAGCATCGCCATTGGCTTGCGCGGCGGCCAGACGGTGCTGCGCCGTCTGCGCATCTACAAACCGGGCGCTGCCATAGACCACGACCGTGTGTTCGATACCGTGGGCTTCCTGGCCGAGGTCGGGCTTGAGCAGCTCTAGTTGGAAGCGGATACCGCGCGCTTCGCGGCGTGCCATGAATTCCGGGTCAGCAAAAGCCAGACGGTATGCATCGGGCAGCATCGGGTCGGCGGTAGCTGCATCTCGGGCGGTGGTGGGGGCATCCAGTGGAGCCAATTCCTCTGCCAGCGAGCGCTCGTGCAGGGATGTCTTTGCGTCCATAAATCTCCAATTGCACTATCACGGGAACAAGCCGCCATCTTCGCAGATTGCAGCCCGCCTCTACAGCAAAAACAAGGGAAAAGCAGGATGGCGTTTAACGCAGCGCATGCACGCTGTAAATGCCAGCAATGGTCAGGCACAGCGAAGTGCCCAGGTGCAGCATGGCCCACAGCAGTGCCATGCCCCAGCGCTGCGCCTGCAGCAGACCAACGACTTCTGCTGAAAAGCTAGAAAAAGTGGTGAGTGCACCCAGAAAGCCCGTAATGATGGCCAATCTCCAGACGGGGTCTAGGTGGGGGGCAGCATCCAGCCACGCAATGGCTAGGCCAATGCCGTAGCCGCCAAGTGCATTGGCGGCCAGCGTGCCCCATGCCAGATGCCCTTGCGCACTCAGCCAGATACCCAGCTGCCAGCGCAGCAAAGCGCCCAGACTGGCTCCGGTGCAAATGGCAATGACTTGGTGCATGGGTTATGGGTTAAATAGGCCTCTAACGCTTATCTGATAAGCGTTAGGTGCTTAATTTTTTGAAGATTCTGACTCTGCAGTGGCCGATGCTTCAGTCTGGGGCTCATTACGCACAATGCGGCTGATGCTGGGGGGGACATCTCGCCCCGCACGGCGTGCACGAAAGAGCGCCGCACGCATCAAAAAGATGGTGGTGATGGGCACGGTCACCGCGATGAAGACGGCAATCAACAGCGCATGCAAAGCCAGCCCCTTGCCGGTGGCGCTGAAGAAGACGAAGGTGGCCCACATGATCAGCCAGCAACCCATGGTGGCAATGATGGAGGGGGAATGCACGCGCTCGAAATAGCTTTTCAGGCGCATCAGGCCCAGCGAACCCAACAGCGCGATGATGGAGCCGCCCAGTACCAGCAAGGCAATGAGCACCTCTGCCCACAAGGGCAGTGTGATTTCATTCATTCGATCACCTCACCGCGCAACAGGAATTTGGCCATGGCGGTAGAGCCAACGCAGCCAAACAAGGCAATCAGCAAGGCCGCTTCGAAATACATGGAGGAGCTGTACAGAATGCCCAGCACCAGCATGGCCAGCATGCCGTTGAGGTACATGCAATCCAGCGCCAGCACGCGGTCTTGTGCGGAGGGGCCTTTGAGCAGGCGTGTCAGGGTGCAGGCCATGGCCAGCACCAAGAAAAAGAGGGCCAAAGACAGTGCCCAGATTAACCATTGGCTCATTCGAAAATCTCCATCAGTGGGCGCTCGTATTTGGTTTTGACATGTTCCACGATGGTTTGTGGGTCATCCACTTCCAGGACATGCATCAACAACACCGAGCGGTCACGCGATATTTCTGCCCACGCAGTGCCCGGCGTGATGCAGGTAATCATGGCCAGCACCGCCAGTCCGTTGGGGTCTTGCAGCTCCAGTGGAACGTGCACAAAAGCCGCTTGGTGCTTGCGCATCTTGGGTAGCAGCAAGAAGCGCACGACCTGAAAGTTCGAGGCGGACGTGTCGGCCACCACAGTCAGAAAAAGCTTCAAGATTGTCCAAGGATGGCGCACGCGTACTGGCAAAGGACGTAAGCCGCGTGTGAGCACCGGGATCATCAGCCCCAAGATGGCGCCAAGCACGATATGCCCTTTGCTCACCGAGTGGTTGAGCAGCAGCCACAGCACAAACAAGGCAACCGACAGCAGGGGCGCGGGAAAGAGGCGTTTCATCATGGCTGGGCCTCCGCAGTGCTGGCTGGAGCGCTGGTGGGGTTGGGTACAGGCCGTGTCTCCATCACGGCCTGCACATAGGTGCTGGGCGCATGCAAGGCATTGGCGGCATTCTGGGTGTACTGCATGACGGAGTCGGCCTTCACCGTCAGCACAATGCACAGTGTCATCAGCGCTGCAATCGGCAGCCCTTCGGAGATACGCAGCTCAGGCGTGCCGCGCTCGTGCGTAGCCCAGAAGTGGCGGATGCCTGCGCGCGTGAGTGCAATCAGGGCGAACAAACCCGTGGCAATCATCAACGCCATCAACACCCAGCCCCATTGGCCAGCCTGATAGCCTGCAGACTGCCCCAGCCCCACGGGGTTGATCAAGTTGGTGAGCATGGCAAATTTGCCAATGAAACCAGAAAGCGGCGGCAAGCCGGAGACCACCAAGGTACACATGATGAATGCCAAGCCCAGGAAAGCGGCAGAGGCGGGGATGGCGCGGCCAATCAGCACTTGCTCGTTTTCGTCAAGGTTCAGACTTTGCGTGGGCACCAGCTCAGAGTTGAGGAAAGGCGCTTCCTCATCGTCGATGTCGATATTCCCATCATTGCGCCAGCGGTCCATGATGTCGGCCAGCAAGAAAAGAATCGCGACAGCCAGCGTGGAGCTGGGCAGGTAGTACAGCAAACCTGCGGTTAGCATGTTCTGGCCAAACCCGATGGCGGCGAGCAAGGTGCCTGATGACAAGATAGCCGCGTAGCCCGCCAGATGCGTCAGGCGGGTAGCGGCCAAGGTGCCAATACCGCCAAACACCATGGTGACCATGCCACCCACAATCAGCCACATGGATCCAAAGAGGGCAGAGTCGCCCGCTTCGCTGGAGAACATGAGGGTCCACAAACGCAAGATGGTATAGATGCCCACTTTGGTCATGAGTGCAAACAGCGCACCAACCGGGGCGGTGGCTGCGCTGTAAGCTGGCACAAGCCAGAAGTTCAGCGGCCACACCGCTGCTTTGATCAGGAAGGCCGTCGCCAAAATACCTGCAGCCGTGTGTAGCAGGCCACGGTCAGCCGCAGACACTTCGGGAATGGCCTGGGCCAGATCGGCCATGTTGAGCGTGCCTGTCAGGCCATACAGCATGGATACGCCAATCAAGAACAGCGAGGAAGCCGCCAAGTTGATGGCGATGTAGTGCATGCCAGATTGCACGCGCATACGCCCAGAGCCGTGCAGCAGCAAGCCATACGAGGCAGCCAGCATGATCTCAAAAAAGACGAACAGGTTGAACAGGTCTGCGGTGAGGAAAGCACCAGACAGGCCCATTAATTGCAACTGAAACAGCGGGTGAAAATGCACGCCCGCCTTGTGCCAGCGTGCAGTGGAGAACAGGCTACACGCCAGCGCGATGCTGTAGGTCAGCACCAACATCAAAGCCGTGAGCCGGTCAACCGCCAGCACAATCCCGAAGGGGGCCTGCCAGTTACCAGGCAGATAAACACCCATGGTGGTGCTGGAGCCAGATTGGTCGGCCCAGATCAACAGGGCAATAGCCACCAGCAAGCCCAGTGTGGTGGCACCGACATTCATCACCATTTTGGTTTGCTGTTGCTCTTCTTTGAGAAGCAGCATGAACGCGGCAATAAACATCGGCAGCACGATAGGTGCCAGCATGAGGTGGGGCATGAGGGATGCCAGCCATTCGAGAATCAAGCTCATGGCATCTCCTGCACATCACGTGCTTTGACACCATCAACGTGGTCAGTCCCCGACATGCCGCGCGATGCAAGCAGGACCACCAAGAACAGGGCGGTCATGGCAAAGCCAATGACGATGGCGGTTAACACCAGAGCCTGTGGCATAGGGTCTGCATAGTGAGCCAGGGTTTCAGGAATGCCCGGGCGCAGTACCGGTTCCTTATCAATAGCAAGCCCTTCGCGGCCCATGCTGAAGATAAACAGATTCACGGCATAAGACAGCAAAGACAGGCCGACGATGACTTGGAACGTGCGTGGGCGCAGCAGCAGCCATACCCCTGACCCTGCCAACACGCCAATAGCGATTGCCAATACGGTTTCCATCAGAGGCCTCCTTGCTGAGCTGCTTGCTCTTCTTGGATTCGGGCGTGGTAGCGGTGGCCGCGCACCGATTGGTGGGCAATGGCCGTCAAGATGAGCAGGGTAGAACCCACAACCAAAGTGAAAACTCCTATGTCGAAGAAGGTGGCGCTTGCGAGATGGATTTGTCCAATCCAAGGCAAACTGAAGTGGAATGTGTGGCTGGTCATGAAGGGGTAGCCCACCACGACAGAACCAAGGCCCGTCAAAATGGCAAACAGCAGGCCCACGCCAATCCAGCGGCGCGGGAACAAGGGCATGTGTGCCTCTACCCAGTGCGTGCCAGAGATGATGTATTGCAGCAAGAGCGCGACGGAGAAAACCAGTCCGGAAACAAAGCCGCCTCCAGGTTCGTTGTGGCCACGCAGGAACAGATACACCGCCACCAGTGTGGCAAAGGGCAGCAGCAAGCGCACCAGCACCGCTGGCACCATCAGGTAGCCCACGGCGGTGTCGCCAGCATGGCGCGGATTAATCAGGTCGGTTTGCAAATCGCCTGGAATGTAGCGCTGCTGCTCTGGGATATCCATGGTTTCGCGTGCAGGACGGAAGCGGCGCAGCAAGGCATAAACCGTCAAAGCCACAATCCCGAGCACGACAATTTCCCCAAACGTGTCAAAACCACGGAAGTCAACCAGCATGACGTTGACCACGTTGGTGCCTCCGCCCTCGGACAGTGCTCGTTCTAGGAAGAAGGTTGAGGTGCTTTCTGGGAAGGGGCGGCTCATCATGGCAAAGGCCAGCCAACCCACGCCACCGCCAGCTGCCAGCGCAATCAGCAAGTCGCGCAAGCGTCGCGCACGTGCGGAGAGTTCGGTGGACAGTGCAGGAATGCGCAGGCTCTTGTCGCGCTTGGGCAACCAGCGAAGACCCAGCAAGATCAGTACGGTGGTGACCACTTCCACCACCAGTTGGGTGAGTGCCAAATCCGGTGCCGAGAACCACAGGAACGTAATGCAGGTGCACAGCCCTGCACCACCCAGCATGATCAAGGAGGCCATGCGATGGTATTTCGCCTTCCATGCCGCGCCTAAAGCGCACAGGCCGCCAATGGTCCAAAGCAATACAAAGGCCGGCGATAGTGGCAAGTTGGCGCGATTGCCAAGCTCAAGCCCGCGAATCCAGAGCGGTAGCACGCCAGCGCCGAGGGCCAGTAGTACCAGCCACAGCATTTGCCACTGCAAATGCTGGGTGCTCAAGAGCCTGCGCGTGTTGCGTGCCAGCAGGCTCAGGCGTGCGATCAGGTTTTCAAATATCCGTTTGCCATTGAGTTGGAAAAGCAGGGGCTTGGCGTCGCTCAGCAGACCTTGTTTGCGTAACCAGCGCAGTAAGGTATACAAAACAATGCCACCAACCAAGGCCACCACACTCATGATCAAGGGTGTGTTGATGCCATGCCAAATAGCCAGGCTGAAGGCGGGCAAGTTGCCACCCACCACTGGCAATGCGGCGGCATTCAAAAATTCACCCACTGCCCAAGCAGGGAAGATGCCGACCACCAAGCAAATCAGTACCAGCAATTCCACCGGAACCCGCATCCAGTGCGGCGGTTCATGTGGTTTGCGAGGCAGATCCGCGGCTTTGGTGCCGAAGTACACGTCGGCCGTAAAGCACAGCGAATAGGCGACACTGAACATGCCGGCGATCGTTGCCGCCAGCGGTAGCACGATGCTGACCCAGTGATCTGTTTCAATAAATACGGTTTCTGCAAAGAACATTTCCTTCGACAAGAAACCATTGAGCAGCGGTACACCTGCCATTGCGGCACTTGCCACACAAGCGAGCGTAGCGGTGACGGGCATCATCTTGCGCAGCCCCGACAAACGATCCATATCGCGTGTGCCGCTTTCGTGGTCCACAATGCCAGCAGCCATGAACAACGAGGCTTTGAATGTGGCGTGGTTCATGATGTGAAACACGGCAGCCACGGCAGCGAGCGGGCTGTTGAGGCCAAGAAGCAGCGTGATGAGGCCAAGGTGCGAGATGGTGGAATACGCCAGCAGACCTTTGAGATCTCGCTGGAACATGGCAAAAAAGCCGCCGACCAGGAGCGTAGTCACACCTGCGCCCCCTACGATCCAGAACCACTGGTCTGTCCCGGAGAGTACAGGCCATAAACGTGCCATCAGAAACACGCCCGCTTTTACCATCGTGGCGGAGTGTAAGTAAGCGGATACGGGTGTGGGCGCCGCCATGGCGTGGGGAAGCCAGAAGTGAAACGGGAATTGCGCACTTTTGGTCAATGCACCCAACAAGATCATGACCAGCATCGGGGTGTACAAGTCATGTGCGCGTACTTGTTCACCTGCAGCCAGCACATTTTCTAGGTCATAGCTGCCAACAATGTGGCCCAAGATCAGCATGCCTGCAAACATGCACAGGCCACCTGTTCCCGTGACCGTGAGCGCCATGCGGGCGCCCCGCCGCGCATCTTGGCGGTGGTGCCAGTAACCGATCAATAAGAATGAAAAGAGGCTGGTGAGTTCCCAAAAGAACACCAGTTGAATGATGTTGCCCGAGAGCACCACGCCTGACATTGCCCCCATAAAAGCAAGCAGGAAAGAGAAAAAGCGCGGTACGGGGTCTGCAGGAGACATGTAGTAACGCGCATACAGAACGACCAATGAGCCGATGCCCAGCACCAGCATGCTGAACATCCAGGCAAATCCATCCATGCGGACCACAAAATTCAAACCAAGCGCGGGCAGCCAGACCAGCTCTTGGCGTATCACGCCGCCATCTGCAATCTCTGGGAAAAACATCGCCGCTTGTATCGTGCAAGCCAGCGCAATGATGCCTGCGAGGGTGGACTCAGTGTTCCGCGCGTTCGCAGGTAAAACGGCTGCCAAAAGACTGCCGATAAAAGGGAGAAGAATAAGAGAAATCAGGGGCATGAATGTGGGTTCAATAGTTCTATGGTCTCTTGGATGCTATGAAAACTAAAGCTGGTAATGATGGTCTTTGTGGCTCAGCAACGAAAACGCCCGCCATTGGCGGGCGTTTTGTAAGCATAAAGGAGAAATTCAGCTCTTCTCTTGTTTTTTGCTTGCAGTTTGTGAGGGTTTTACGGTTTTTTCGTTGGTGCTAGCGGGTTTGGCAGTTGGTTTGCCAGCTTGTTTATAGGCTTGGCCATTGACGGTGAGGCCTTCGTCCGACAGCTTGGTGGCCGATGTTGTAGCAATCCCTTTGACGCGTGCAATCAAATCATCCCAATTTTTGAATGGGCCTTGTTTGCGGGCATCCATGATGCGAGTGGCTGTGGCCGGACCAATGCCTTTTACCTCCTGCAAGTCACTATGGCTGGCTTTGTTGACATCGACTGCGGCCATGGCAATAGCTGCGTAGAAAGCAAGGCAAAGGGTAATCAGTTTTTTAAGCATGCGGATATCTCCCCCAAAAGTTTTGAGTTGATGATTGATGCACCGGAGTGCATAGGCATGTTAAGAAGGTCGTGTAATTTCAGAAATGCTTGCGCAAGGAATTCTGGCCATGCGGCGTGAAATGGACTGAAGGTGTAAAAAGCGCGCTTGAACCGAGCTAAATTGCTGGGTTGTCTGCTTTGCGTCCGTAGTACCCGGCAATGACGGCAGAAACCATGAGCTGCATTGGATGAAACAGCATGACTGGCAAGACCATGGGGCCCACTGCACTGGCAGCGAACAGAACTTTTGCCATTGGAATGCCGCTCACGAGACTTTTCTGAGCGCCACAAAACAAAATGGTCGCTTCATCGGCTGTACTAAACCCAAAGCGACGGCTGGCCCAGATGCACCACCCCATGGAGCAGGCCAAAATCAATGCGCACACCGCAAAGAGCAGCAGCATTGAAGTGAAGGGCATCTGCTGCCACAGACCTGCAACCACAGCGCCACTGAATGCAGAGTAAACCACCAGCAAAATAGACCCCTGGTCCACGATTTTTATTTTGTTACCTACGCGTTGCAGCAAACCAGAAGTCCAGGGGCGCAGCAGGTGGCCTACGACAAAAGGCAGGAGCAATTGCGCCGCAATTTTGCCAATGGCATCCAAGGGGTTGCCGGCGCTGGCGGAGTGTGAGAACAAGATGCCTACCAAGATGGGGGTGAAAACGATCCCCATTAAGGTGGAGCCGGAAGCGCTGCAAACCGCTGCAGGAATGTTGCCGCGCGCCAGTCCTGTGAGCGCGATAGCGGACTGAACGGTGGCAGGCAGGGCGCATAGAAACAGTACGCCAAGCACAAGCTCTGGCGGTAGCAGCAGTTGCAGCGTTGGCTTGAGCAGCCATCCTAAAACAGGGAAAAAAGCGAACGTTGTTGCTGTGACGAGCAGGTGCAGACGCCAATGGCCAATGCCCGCCAAAATGGCTTGCCGTGACAGTTTGCTGCCATGCAAAAAAAACAGCACGATGATGACTGCGCTGGTCACCTGTTCTAGCACCTGGGCAAAGTTTCCTGAAGCAGGCAACAGGCTGGCAAGTACAACAGTGCCAGCCAACGCCAAAGTAAAGTTGTCGGGACGAAAGCGGGCCAAAGTACTCATAACGTGTTGATTGGGTGAAAGCGCAGACTGCAGTTAAAGAGGTGATCCTGAAAAAATTACTTAATTTTTTCAAAGAGCGGCCGATATGAGGTTTGTTCGTATCTTTGAAGGCATGCTTTATGTTGCTAGTTAGCCCCGGTTCCCCTGATTCTGCTCACGTGCACCATGAGCGATCCAGCATGTTTCAAATGCCCGTTTTTAAACCAGGCGTCAAGGTGATAGCTGGAAGCAGGCAAGAAACTGTCAGTCATGTGGTTCTGCGTCGACGTGAAATGATGGTGTATCTGGTCGGCAAGGAAGACCCTGTCAAGCCAGAGCGTCTGAGCCTGGTGCCTACTTGGTTTACCACCACACGCCGTCCAGAAGCCCTGAACTGGTATCTCTGATACCGCACATTCAGTAGATGGCATAAAAAGAAGCTCCGGATGGGGGCTTCTTCTTCGTGTTTTTTACGCAGCAGTTTCCGTGGCCATGATTTCGCCCAAGCGAACAGGGGTTGCGGCCTGCCAATTGGTGTTGAACTGCAAGTCACTTTTTGGGGTGAGCAATACAATAGTGGAACCCAGTAAGAAGCGGCCCATTTCTGCACCTTGAGTGAGCTGAATGTCTTTTTGTGCATAGTCCCACTCCCGGATTTTTCCAGGACGAGGTGGGTTGACAGTGCCGTGCCACACCGTCGCCATGCTGCCGACAATCGTTGCACCTACCAGCACCATGACGAAGGGACCAAAGGGGCCCTCGAAAACACACACCACACGTTCGTTGCGTGCAAACAAACCAGGTACGCCCCGTGCCGTCGTGGGGTTTACTGAAAATAGCTCGCCAGGGACGTGAATCATCCGCAGTAGCTTGCCTGCGCAGGGCATGTGAATGCGGTGATAGTCGCGCGGGCTGAGATAAATCGTGGCGAAGTTGCCGTCCTGAAATTTTGCCGCCAGCTGTGCATCACCTCCCACCAAGGCTTGCGTAGAGTAATGATGCCCCTTGGCTTGAAAAATTTGCGCGCCCTCAATGGGCCCCAGTTGGCTGATGGCTCCATCCACGGGGCAAATCCAGTCGGCTTGCGCCAAGGGGCGAGCCCCCTGGCGTAGCTCTCTTGTAAAGAACGCATTGAAGCTGGGGTAAGCGGCAGGGTCTGGGTTGGCGGCCTCAGACATATCCACTTGGTAGCGCTGGATGAACCACTTGATGACGGAGGTGGTGGCGGATCCTGCTTGCAGGTTGGCAAGGCGTCCCATCAGTTGCGTGAGAGCTTGCTTGGGTAGGAGGTACTGGGGCAGGACCGAAAGGCGATCAGACACGGGTAATGTTGGAGATGAATACAAAAGAGTGGATTCTATCGGTAGCGTCCAAGGCTATAGCTAGGTATGACACCGACTGCGTGGTATGAGCGGCAAAATGCAAGATTGCATGTGCTGCCCGTCCGTTGTTGTGGCGCGTGGCGCGGTCGAACGCTTTAGGTACTATGGTGGATCACTTTAAAAATTCTCCTGCTAGCACGCTGGATGCTGGTCGTGCCCAGCTCAGCCGCTGGGGTCTGTGGCTGCGTAACTTTTTGCCTGCTTCGGTGCGTGTCGGCTACTCTGAAGCTTTGCGCATGGCTATTGGAGTGGCGCTTGGCTTGTTAGTTACGGGGATGCTTTCGCGGTGGTGGGCTGGTGGTGCCGGCGCCATGTGGATGGTGTCTTCACTGGGGGCCAGTGCAGTGCTTTTATTTGGCATGCCGGCCAGCCCTATGGCGCAGCCATGGCCCGTGCTGGTTGGAACAGTGCTGTCTGCATTGGTTGGTGCGGCGGTTCAGGCATTGATTGCGGATACAGCGCTGGCTTGT
Source organism: Pseudomonadota bacterium (assembly GCA_023422975.1). Classification (GTDB taxonomy): domain Bacteria; phylum Pseudomonadota; class Gammaproteobacteria; order Burkholderiales; family Burkholderiaceae_C; genus Comamonas. The sequence continues at coordinate 9,954 of JAFAGF010000206.1, read as the reverse complement.
GCGGTGGCCGTTGGGTTGTCAGTCATGCTGATGGTGCCATTGCGTTGCATGCACCCGCCAGGGGCCGGATTTGCGGCTTATGTGGTGCTGGAGCATATCAATGGGGTGGCTCTGGTGGCTTTCCCTATTTTGTTCAATGTGGCGGTTTTGCTGATGTGCGCGGTGATTTACAACGCGTTCACAGGCAAGCGCTACCCGCACCCGCAGCACAGTTTGAAGCGCGGCTTCAGCGCAGATGGCAATGGTGTTTTTGCACCTGAAGACTTGGACGCCGCACTCAAGCATTACAACCAAGTGCTGGACGTCAGCCGCGCAGACTTGGAGGGATTGCTGCACATTGCTGGTCGATCCGCGTTCAATCGGAACTTCGGAAATTTGCGCTGTGTGGACATCATGTCGCAACCTGTGTTGGCTGTGGAGCCAGGAGTGCCGCAAAAAGAGGCGTGGGCGTTGATGAAGCAAGAGCGCGTCAAAGCACTGCCAGTGGTGAATGCTGAAGGCGTGGTTGTGGGGATTGTGAGTATTTCGGATTTTGTTCGCCAAGCGACGTTGGATGCGTCGGAGGGGGTTACGCAGCGTATTCGCCATCTGGTTACAGGGCGTAGTGCGCAAAAAACCAAAGTTGAGGCGCTGATGGAGGCCGATACGCAAGTGGTCGAGGCGAGTTGCTTGCTGGTGGATTTGGTGCCCTTGTTTTCCACAGGAGGGTGTCACCATCTGCCAGTGGTGGATGGGCAGCGTAAATTGGTAGGCATCGTGACGCAGACGGACTTGATTCGTGCCCTCAGTGTGGCAATTAGTGGCCCGCAAAAGCATTGATGGATGGATTGGAGTGTTGAAGTAATAGAAAATGCTTAGCTGCGCAGAGTTTTTTTTGGGGTGGTACGCAAGCTAAGTTTCCTGGTTGCTGAAGGAAATTGGGCTTAGCGGCTACAATTAACGGTTATTTTTGCAGCTGACTGTGCTGCATTTTTCCGTTGAGGCCCTCTGTTCGGTTTGCGCCGTGCGCAACCTTTCTCCGTCGTGCATTACGACACATGTCTTGGTCTGGGTGATAAAGACATGGGTTCGAAGCAAAGGCGCCGCAAACAGATACCTACCTTTAAGAGTTGATTGAACATGGCAAAAGAAGAATTGATTGAAATGCAAGGCTCTGTGACTGAAGTGTTGCCAGACTCGCGCTTTCGCGTGACGCTGGAAAACGGTCACCAGCTGATTGCATACACTGGCGGCAAGATGCGCAAGCACCACATTCGCATCTTGGCAGGTGACAAAGTCTCTCTAGAGATGTCTCCCTATGACTTAACCAAAGGTCGCATTACCTTCCGTCACTTGCCTAACCGTGGGCCAGCCCCTTCGGCATCGCGCTAAAAACAATTTGCAGAAATTTTGGGATTTTCCAAAATGACTTCCAATTTCTGCTTATAATTTGAGTCTTGTCGGAGCGTAGCGCAGTCTGGTAGCGCATCTGCTTTGGGAGCAGAGGGTCGCGAGTTCGAATCCCGCCGCTCCGACCAAAAGATTGAAGGGCTAGATCGAAAGATCTAGCCCTTTTGTCATTGGTGCTTTTGGTTTTTGACGCTACACACATTGATGTAGATATCTTTATTATTCTTTATACAAAGACAGCTTTTCGCAGTTCTAGTAAGCGCTGATAGCTATCAAAATAAATTTTCATTTAAGGTTTGGCAACGTGCCAGGCATTGCCAACGCCATCGCCCGTGGTGTCGCCAGGTTTGCTGTCTTTGGCCCAGTAGTACAGAGGTTTGCCCTTGTAGGACCATTGCTTGCTGCCATCATCGCGCGTGATCGTGTGCCATGCTCCGATGGACTGGGCCGTGCTGGGGGCTTGCAGTGGAGGCCAGTTACTGGCGCAATTGCCGTTGCACATGCTTTTACCGCTGCCGCTGATGTCGTGGTCAAAAACGTACAGCGTCATTTGCTGTGGCCCAACCAGTCGGCCTTGTAAGACTGTGCCGGGGCTGCGGGTGTCGGTGTGGTGTGTAGTGCTGCTACAGGCGGACAGCCCAATCACCGTGGTAGCCAATGCGACAGGGAGAAAATATCTCATGGAGAACTCCTTTTTTGCGTCTTTCAGGATGCGCATCACATGGGGTGTGTTACTGCATTGTGAGAGTTCTGTAGTGGCCAGCACGTAAGGTGTTTTCGCTTTGAGTACGTGTGGCTGCTTGGTGGTGGCAGCTTTTTTGAAGGGCTTTTTCGGGAAGCCCTTCAGCGCTACGATGAAACTCCTTCGAAGGAGGTGTTCATATGACTCGAACCATGACCATCTTGGCAATTGTGGGCATTTTGGCCGCGCTTTATTTTTTGAATCGATACGGCTTGTATTGAGTGATGTACAGCCGCCGATTGGTGCGAACAAGCACCTCGGTAGAATTTTTGATAGCAAAAATCAGTTATACTACGTCCTGTTCGGAGCGTAGCGCAGCCTGGTAGCGCATCTGCTTTGGGAGCAGAGGGTCGCGAGTTCGAATCCCGCCGCTCCGACCAAAGATTGAAGGGCTAGATCGAAAGATCTAGCCCTTTTGTCGTTCTGGCTCTGCTGCATGCGCATCGCGGTTGAGATCCTATCGCCGGTGTTTGTGCATAAAAAAAGCCAGTGGGCAGTCCACTGGCTTTTTTGTGGCTACGACATAGCCGTTTTAGCTTGATCAACCACAGGCGCCGATGTAGCCGCAGGCGGTGCAGAAAGAGCAGCCGTCTTTCTTGATTACGGCATGGGCACCGCAATCTGGGCATTTGGTGCCGCTCATGGTTTGATTGATTTCGGGGGCGGGTGCAGGGGCTGCCGAGGTAGAGGGCACAGGTTGTGCCTCACCGCGATTGGCAATAATGGCTTGAACTGCGTAGGCGAGCAGTGCTACTTCGCTGTCGTGCCACAAGGGAATGCGGGTTCCGTCGGCCTTGTCCATCCAGCCGTAGCGAATAGGGCCGCGATCCCAGGCTACTTTGCGCAGGTCTTCCAATGCCTTTTCGAGGAAGCCACCGCGTGCTGCCAGCGAAAGTGAGCGCATAGTGGCAGTGATCCATTGCTGGCTTTCGCCGGTTTGGCCCACGGGCATGAAGAACTCGATCGGACGCTCTACGCCATCCACCAGCATGAAGCTCACCACCAGATACAGGCGGCGTGCACCGTCATGGGTGAAGTACTCAATCTTGTCCACCACTGCGTTCAGTGGGCCTTCAGGGCGGCGTTCCACTACAGCCGCAATATTGCTGCTGCTTTGGGTGGCTGCTGCAGGTTTGGGTGTATCAGCGGGTTTTGGCGCTTCCACCGACAGCACGGCGCCCAGTGTGTCATTGGGGCGGTACGTTGCACAGCCCTTGAGACCAGCCTTCCAGCTTTCCATGTAGAGACTCTTGAAGTCCTCGAAGGGATAGTCGGCAGGGATATTGACGGTCTTGGAGATGGCGGTGTCGATATAGGGCTGGACGACACGCATCATCGCGACGTGCTCGGCAGCGGTCATCTCCAAGGCGCTGACAAAGTAGTCGGGCAGGGCAGCATCTTCGCCAAACATGGACTTGTAGACGCGGTAGGCGTGGTCTTCCACCGTGTAGTAGGCGTTGCCACCATCGGCAGTGCGCTTTTTGCGGTTGTACGTCCACGAGAAAGGTGGCTCGATCCCGTTGGAGGCATTGTCTGCAAATGCCAGCGACACAGTGCCTGTGGGCGCGATCGACAGCAAGTGGCTGTTGCGGATGCCGTGCTTTTTGATTTCTGCGCGAATGGCTTCGGGCAGACGCTGGGTAAAGCCGCTCTTGAGGTATTTGTCTGCATCAAACAGCGGAAAAGCGCCTTTTTCCTTGGCCAGCTCTACGGAGGCCAGGTACGCAGCATCGCGCATCTGGCGGGCAATTTCTTCGCCCTGAGCCACGCCTTCGTCGCTGTTGTACTTCAGGCCCAGCATGATCAGTGCGTCGCCCAGGCCGGTAAAGCCTACGCCAATGCGGCGTTTTTGCTGTGATTCCTTGTGCTGTTCGGGCAGGGGCCAGACGGTGGCGTCCAGCACGTTGTCCAGCATGCGCACCTGGATGGAGACGGCAGCGCGGAAGCTCTCAAAGTCAAAGCGTGCATCTGCAGTGAAAGCATCGCGCACGAACTTGGTCAGGATGATGGGGCCCAAGTCGCAGCAGCCATAAGGAGGCAGGGGCTGCTCGCCGCAGGGGTTGGTAGCGGCAATGGTTTCCGCGTAGTACAGGTTGTTGTCGGTATTGATGTTGTCAATAAACAAAATACCGGGCTCTGCGAAGTCGTAGGCGGACTTCATGATGGAGTCCCACAACTCACGTGCTGTGGTGGTGCGGTACACCCACTTGCCGTCTGCGCGCTGGTAGGCTCCGCCTTCGATCTGCACATCCGATGGGGTGGCAACGTGCACCAGCTCCCACTGGCTGTCGTTTTCCACGGCTTGCATGAAATCGCTGGTCACGCCCACCGACACGTTGAAGTTGTTCCAGCGACCTTTTTGGCGCTTGGCGGTAATGAAGTCCAGCACATCGGGGTGGTCGATGCGCATGACGCCCATTTGGGCGCCACGGCGTGCACCGGCCGATTCCACGGTGGTGCACGAAGCGTCAAACACATCGATGAAGGAGCAGGGCCCCGAAGCGTAGGAGTTGGTGCCCTTGACCTTGGCACCTTTGGGGCGCAGGTTGGAGAAGTCGTAGCCCACACCGCCGCCGCGGCGCATGGTTTCAGCGGCTTGCGACAGTGCGGTGTAGATGCCGGGGTTGCCGTTTTCATCAAAGCCGTTGGTGGCGTCAGCCACGGGCTGTACAAAACAGTTGATCAGCGTGGCTTTGGTGTCCAAGCCGGCAGCGGCCATGATGCGGCCAGCGCCAATGGCGCCCGCTTGCATATTCTGGAAAAACTTCTCTGCCCACTGGGCGCGCAGTTCTGGCTTTTCTTGATCGGCCAGAGCTTGGGAGACGCGGCGGAACAGATCTTCAGCGGTTTGTTCGCCAGCTGCCAGATATTTCTCGGCCAAGACATCTTGGCTGATAGGTTGCGTGTTCAAAGAAGTCATTGCGTCTTTGTAAAGAAGTAAAAAAATCTAGACATTCTTGTGCCGACACTTGCTAAGCAAGAGTTGTGCGCAAGTCGCGAAAAAAAAGAGGCCGGGCGTACTCCGCACGCTCGGCCAGGGGATCGGTTTCAGACCTTGTGGATCTGCTCGGAAGTACATCCGACAAAGGTGATTTAAACCTAAAAACCGAGTGTCCAGCTTGTGAGTGCTGCATTGGCAGCACCCTTTGTCAGGGCTATCGCTGGGAGCGCGTATGCCCTGTACAGCAGCCTATTCTAGTGAGAATGAAATTATCAAATAAATAGCATAAACGCTATGACATATCTGCAGATTGCTGCTATTTGTTGGTAATTCCTGCTTAAATAAATTTTGCCGCCAGTCGGTAAGCAAGTGTTACAGGTGCTTGACGAGCACTTGACTCTTGCGGCTCCAGTTGTATTTGGATTTGCGCGCTTCGGGCAGCCACTCAGGGCTGACGGGCTGAAAGCCGCGTTTGATGAACCAGTGCATGGTGCGGGTGGTCAGTACAAACAGCGAATCCAGGCCTTGGTCGCGGGCGCGTTGCTCAATGCGCTTGAGGAGTTTTTCACCATCGCCCGTGCCTTGGGCCTTGGGGGAGACGGTGACGGCCGCCATCTCGCCCGTCTTGGCTTCCGGGTAGGGGTGCAATGCGGCGCAGCCAAAAATCACGCCGTCGTGCTCGATCACGGTGTAGCTGTGAATGTCACGCTCAATTTCGGTGCGGTCACGCTTGACCAAGGTGCCATCGTTCTCAAAAGGCTCAATCAGTTGGATGATGCCGCCCACATCGTCGATGGTGGCTTCGCGCAGCTCTTCCAGCTTTTCATCGATCACCATGGTGCCAATGCCGTCGTGCACATAAATTTCCAGCAGCAAAGCGCCATCTACCGAGAATGGCAGGATGTGGCTGCGCTCCACACCATGCTCGCAGGCGCGCACGCAGTGCTGCAGGTAAAAGCCAGTGTCGGTCGGCACTTGGGGTGGGGGCAGCTGTGCCAGCAGCTTGCGTGCTTGTGCCAGCGGCAGTTCGGTGTCAATCGGGTTGTCTTCGCCCTCTGGGTCTTTGGGGCGGGTGCGTATGCCGGGCACTTCGGTCAAAAAGAGCAGTTTGTCGGCCTTGAGCTCGCTGGCCACACGTGTGGCGACTTCTTCCATGCTCAGGTTGAAGGCCTCGCCTGTGGGTGAAAAGCCGAAGGGGGAGAGCAGCACCATGGCTTCTGAATTGAGGGCGCGCTGAATGCCTTCGCCATCGACTTTGCGCACCAAGCCAGAGTGCATGAAATCCACGCCGTTGACGATACCCACCGGGCGTGCCGTTAAAAAGTTGCCTGACATGACGCGCACGCGGGCACCTGCCATGGGGGTGTTGGGCAGACCTTGGCTGAAGGCCGCTTCAATTTCATAGCGCAGCTGGCCTGCGGCCTCTTGCGCACAGTCCAAGGCCACGCTGTCGGTAATGCGTACCCCGTTGTAGTAGGCGGGTTCCTGGCCTTTGAGGCGCAACTGCTCGTTGACCTGCGGACGAAAGCCATGCACCAGCACAATCTTGACGCCCATGGCCTGAATCAGCGCCAAGTCTTGCACGATGCCTTGCAGCTTGCCTGCGGCAATGGCCTCACCCGTGATGCCCACCACAAAGGTCTGGTGTCGGAACTTGTGGATATAAGGGGCCACGGACCGGAACCAAGGAACAAAGGTGAAATTGAAAACAGTGGACATGGGTGTGCAAAGTGCAAAGGGAAAAAAGGCTTGCCATTCCCCTTGGAACGCAAGCCGTTGTGAAGTGTAGCGGTGTGAGTGGCTGCTGCGACGCTTTTTGCGCCAATGCGCAATTCGTCAACAGCGAAGGCTGGGGGCTGTGGTGCGCTAGCGGCGGATGAACCACATGGCCATGCTGGTGGCAAAACCCGCAACGCCGGCCAGCAAGAGCAAAGGACTGCCGTAATACAACACCGCGTGGATGAGGTCGTGGAGGGTGACGTTGTCAAACATCGCGAACTCCTTTCTGGCAAATCTTGCAAATGGGCGTACCCATGTGCTTCAAATTACATAGCTTCAGGCGCAGCAGGCGTAGGCCAATGGCGATAGCTGGGTGCGGGACTTCCCTTGGATGCTGTGGCTTTGTTGCGTAGTGCTGCAGCGACGGTGGTGCGAGGCTTTAAAAATAAGAGCTTAATGCGTTGGCAGGTTAAAGGTTTCAATGTCTATTGCTTTGAATGTGTAGGTTGAATCAGCGCAAGCCGCTTTGAAATCCATAGCGTTTGGTTGGCTGCGCGCTACGCACCATGGGTGCCATACCTGCTGTGGTTAATGGCTTGATGGCCATCAAATTTGAAGCATCGGTGCGAGAATCCCAACCAGCGGTCAGTCGTACCGCCCTTATTCCATGCCCCGTTGGGGCTGACTATTAAGCCGCCGTGTTGTCCGTCCGGTGGTGGATTTTTGAATCGGAAACTTCATGACTACATCTTTTGCCCGCCGCTTGGCGATCAAGCAGGCGCTGCTTGCTGTTGCCGCAACGTCCACCCTGACTGCTTTCTCGGCTTCGGCTGCTGAGCAGGTGCTGCGCGTTTCGGCCATTCCTGACGAAGCGCCCACCGAGCTGCAACGCAAATTCAAGCCCCTGGGCGAATACCTGTCCAAAGAAACAGGCATGAAAGTGGTGTTCACCCCCGTGAGCGACTACGCCGCCGTGGTGGAATCGCTGGCCACGGGCAAGCTGGACATGGCGTGGCTGGGTGGCTTTACCTATGTGCAGGCCAAGATCCGCACCAAGGGCACGGCCAACCCCATCGTGCAGCGTGCAGAAGATGCGGTGTTCACCTCGCGCTTCATCACGGCCGATCCCGCCATCAAAACCTTGGAAGACCTGAAGGGCAAGACGTTCGCCTTTGGCGCACCTTCGTCCACCTCGGGCTCGTTGATGCCTCGTTATTTCATCCAGAAGGCCGGCATCAACCCTGAAAAAGACTTCAAGAACGTGGCGTACTCCGGGGCGCACGATGCGACCGTGGCCTTTGTGGCCGCAGGCAAGGCCGATGCCGGTGTGCTGAACACGTCGGTGTGGGACAAGCTGGTAGAGACCAAAAAGGTAGACCCCGCCAAGGTGCGCGTGTTCTACACCACCCCTGAATACTTTGACTACAACTGGACGGTGCGTGGCGACCTGGACCCCGCGCTCACCAAGAAGCTGACCGATGCTTTCCTGAAGCTGGACCCTGCCAACCCCGAGCACAAGGCCATCATGGATTTGCAGCGTGCCTCCAAGTTCATCGCATCCAAGCCTGAGAACTACCAAGGCATCGAAGACGCCGCCAAGGCTGCTGGCCTGCTGAAGTAAGCGCCAGTTTTTGCAGGCGCGGCCTTGCCCCTCCAGCGGCTGTGTGGGGCGGGTAAGGCCGTGTGCTGCATGTCGATTTGATTTAGATGCCAAATTGCCTGCTAAGGCATATGCAACAAGCGCTGACAGCTATGGTTGGCGGAGCATGTTTATGAGCTTTTTTCTGCACAACGTGGGGTTGACCCACAGCAATGGCTATGTGGCGCTGGCGGATATCAGCGTGCAAGCCCAGCAGGGCGAGAGCATTGCCTTGATTGGCCCCTCCGGCGCGGGGAAGACGACCTTGCTCAGCACCCTGGGTACGGCCTTGATACCCACCCAAGGCACCATGAAGGTGCTGGGCCAGCAGCCTGCCGCAGCAGGCGCGGCGTTGCGCCAGTTGCGCACGCGCATTGGGACGGTGCACCAAGCGGCACCTATTCCGCCACGACAGCGGGTCATCACGGCGGTGCTGGCCGGCAAGCTGGGACAGTGGCCGACATGGAAGTCACTGGTTTCGCTGGTCTACCCGCAGGACATGGCGGGTGCTCGCCAAGCGCTGGAGCGCGTGCATCTGGCCGACAAATTGTTTGTGCGTTGCGACCAGCTATCGGGTGGACAGCTGCAGCGGGTGGGCATTGCACGCGTGCTCTACCAAGAGACGCAATTGATTTTGGCGGACGAGCCCGTGTCTGCCCTGGACCCGACGCTGGCGCTAGAAACCGTGGAGCTACTGGTGCAGGAGGCCAAAGCGCACAATGCCACTTTGGTGGCCAGCTTGCATGCGGTGGAGCTGGCACGGACCTGTTTTGACCGGTTGATTGGCATTCGCGATGGCCGCATCTTCTTTGATGCGCCGGCCCATGCCGTCAGTGATGCACAGCTGCAGACGCTGTACGCGGCGGAAACCGTCAGTGCGCAGGCCGCACCCAGCAACGAGCCTGCTGTTGGGGCGGTGGCTACAGTGTCTATGCCAGCGCACGGGTGCCGCTGATGCCAAGTCGTGCAACACATGTGGAACATGCAGGCGCTGTCGCTTTGCGCGACCCGGCTGCACCGCGGCGCTTGTGGGGCGGTGTTATTGCGCTGGTGGTGCTGTGGCCGTTGTTTCAAGGGGCGGGCTTCCAACCCTCGGCGTTGTTTGATGCCAATAATTTGCAGGTGATTGGTGGCTTTCTGGCAGGCTTTGTGCCGCCCGAAACCAGTGCTGAGTTTGGCGGCTACCTGTGGCAGGCTACGCTGGAGACGCTGGCGATTGCCACCATCGGCTTGCTGCTGGCCTTTGTGCTGGCGGTGCCACTGTCGTACTGGGCCAGCAGCGCGGCGCGCGAGAAAGCCACACAAAACCCGGTGGCCCGGGGTGTGCTCACCGTATTGCGTGGCATTCCTGAACTGGTATGGGCGCTGGTGTTTGTGCGCGTATTTGGCTTGGGGCCTGCAGCCGGAGTGCTGGCATTGGGGCTGACCTATGGCGGCATGCTGGGCAAGGTCTACGCAGAAATTCTGGAGAGCGAAGACGGCACTGCCGCCCGAGCCTTGTTGCGCACAGGCAGTCCGCGTGCG
>JAFAGF010000164.1 GCA_023422975.1 Pseudomonadota bacterium | reverse complement strand
GCCAAGGCCAAGGGGCTCAAGCAGGTGGCACCGTTCTTTATCGACCAGGGGGTGCCAGGGCAAAGTACCGCGCAGACATGGCCGCGCCCGGGTTTGACGGTGATTCAGTTCACCAACACCCACGCGGTCTATGCGCTGATCTGGTACGGCCTGGCGTTGATGGTGCTGGGTGCGGCATGGCTGGTGGTGCGCCACGAACGCCGCAAGCAAGCGCGTTAAGTGTGACTTGTTTGTTGACTGAAAAGGCCGCGAATGCGGCCTTTTGTTTTGATAGCTGTTAGCGCTTGATGGATAAGCGCTAGAGCCATTTTTTATTGTGAATCCAATGGTGCATGGAAACGGTACGGCGCTGGTTTGTCCCGCAGCCCTGCGGCAGCAACGCTGCTGTGACCTTCTGGCTCGCCGTGGCTGATTGAGCGGAGCGCCAAAGGCGCGCAGCGAGTTCCACGGCGGGTACTCAAGAGCGATTTTTGGGCTACTTTGTTGTCGCGACAACAAAGTAGCTGGGCTGCCGGGACGAACTCCCGGCCTCTGTCCGTCAATCATCTGGTACCTGAGGCAAGTGGCGCTTCAGGTGCTGGCGGCTTTATTAAAAGGCGATGTAGTGGTCAATCAGCAGCGCTGCAAACACACCACTCAGGTGAATCAGCGAGAAGCGAAAGGTTTTGCGGGCCAGTGCGTCCGAGTAGTTGAGCCACAGACGCAGGGCATACCAGCTAAAGCCCAGGCACAGGGCCGATGCCACGGCCAGATAGAACCAGCCGCTCATGCCAAAGATGACCGGCAGCAAACAGCCTGCAAAAAGCACCAGCGTGTACAGCAGGATTTGCAGCTGGGTGTACTTGGGGCCATGGGTGACGGGCAGCATGGGTAGGCCCGACTTTTTGTAGTCTTCCACGCGGTACAGCGCCAGCGCCCAGAAGTGGGGGGGCGTCCACAAGAAGATGATGAGGAACAAAATCAGCGCTTCCGGGCCTACATTGCCAGTCATGGCGGCCCAGCCCAGCACGGGGGGCATGGCGCCCGATGCACCGCCAATTACGATGTTTTGGGGTGTGGCAGGCTTGAGCACCACGGTGTAGATGACGGCGTAGCCAATGAAGGTGGCCAGTGTCAGCCACATGGTCAGTGTGTTGGTAAAGGCCAGCAAGATGGCTGCACCGGTTAAGCACAAGATGGCGGAGAACGCCAGTGCTTGCTGGGGCGAGAGTTCGCCCTTGGCAGTGGGGCGCCAGCTGGTGCGCTTCATGCGAGCGTCAATATGGCGTTCGACCAGGCAATTGAATGCAGCGGCGGCGGCCGAGACGAACCAGATGCCGATGCAGGCAATGGCCATGTCACCGAGCTGCGCCAGGGTGGGCAAGCCGGGCACGGCCAGCACCATGCCAATCAGTGCGCAAAACACAATCAGCTGCACCACGCGCGGTTTGGTCAGGGCGTAGAACTGGCTCCAGCGCGAGCCTTGGGAGTCCGTCAAAGTTTGTGCATTCATGCAGCAATGCTCCGTGCGCCGTGGGGCGCCTTGTGATCTTCTTGCAGCGCCAAGGCGCTGTGGGTACGGGTAGCAGCCAAGGCCCAGGTCATCACGGTGACCAGGGCGGCAGCGCCGCCGGTGTGCAGTACGGCAGCCAGCAAGGGCCAGTCCAACACCACGTTGGACAGGCCGGTGGCAAATTGCAGGGCAATCAGGCCCAGCAGCCATTGGCGCTGACTGGCCAAAGCGGGCTGCTTGCGCAGCGCGTAAGCCAGCAGCAGCACCGCAGCAATCACCAAATACGCAGCCAAACGGTGGGCGTAATGAATGGCGGTCAGCGCCGCAAAACTGATGTGGCTGCCGTCGGACAGCACGCCCAGCGGGCGCCAGATGTCCAGCGCCTGGGTAAAGTTCATGTCAGGCCACCAACTGCCATTGCAGTCGGGGAACGTGCTGCAGGCCAGCACGGCGTAATTGGTACTGACCCAGCCGCCCAGAGCGACCTGGGCAAACAGCAAGGCCAATACCACCCACAGCGCGGCGCGCAATGGCTTGGAAATGGCGGCTGGAGGCTGCTGCAGTACCGCCTGCTGGTGGCCTACGGCCTGCACGCACAGCAGCACCAGCAGGAACAGGCCGCCGAGCAGGTGAAGGGTCACAATCGCGGGGAACAGCTTCATGGTGACGGTCAGGGCACCAAACGCACCTTGAACCAGCACCCAAAACAAGGTGAACGTTGCCCAGGCCGGGTGGCGGGGTCCGTGCAGCGGGGTTTTGCGGTGCTCGCGCCAAGCCAGCACCATCAGGGTGATGATGAGCACACCCACCATGGTGGCCAGGTAGCGGTGAATCATCTCCACCCAGGCTTTGCTGAAGGTGACAGGGCCGGTGGGCATGGCGGCTTCGGCCATGGCGATTTCATGCGTGGCGCCGAAGGGGCTGGCGTTGCCGTAGCAGCCGGGCCAGTCGGGGCAGCCCAGGCCGGAGTCCGTCAGGCGCGTGAAGGCGCCGAACATGACCAGGTCAAAGGTCAAAAACAGGGTGAGCAGGCCCAGGGCCTGCAAACGGCGTGCGCTGCCGGCGCCGCGGTTGCGTCGCCACACCCACAGCAAGGGGACCAGGGCGATGACGGCACCCAGGGCCATCAACTCCAGCAGCGGCGCTAAATCGTAAAGAGGCTGTTCGCCCATCAGCACTCCTCAAGCAATGGCTGAAACATGTCCGACGAAGATCTGGCAACCCCGTATTGGCCGAGGTGTGTCAGAGCAGAAGTCTCCGAATGGCCCGCAGGGCGGGCGAGCCTCCTTGTCTGGCGCAAGGGTGGCGGGGGTGATCATTCAGCCGGTACAGGCCACAGATTTGCACGGCACCTTGGGGGTGGCTATTGGGCAAAACCTTGATCTGGCGCAGATTTTATATTTCCGCTCTGTGCTTTGCAGGCGGGCATGGCAAAGCTGCCGCTGGTCAATGCGGGCTTAGCCATAAAAAAGGAGCAGTCAGCGCAGATAAAACAAGTACTTAGATGTCAAAAGTATCAGAAATGCTTGAAATAAAAGCGCTGCCAGCTCCTGTTTCCAGAAAAAGGCTATTGGTTGGCTTGTGCCAGCAAGCGTGGTAGGTCGGCCATGTCGTCAAAGACCTGGGTGGCACCGGCTTGCAGCAGTTGTTCCGGTGTGGAGTGGGCGTTGACCTTGGGGCAGTAACCCCAGACAGTGGCACCAGCGCGCACGCCTGCGGTTAGGCCTGGCACCGAGTCTTCAATCACTAGGCAGCGCTCTGGTGCAACGTCCAAGGAGGCCGCGGCTGCCAGGTACACATCAGGCCATGGCTTGGTGCGGGGCAGATCGTGACCGCTGAAGACATGGGGGCCAAAGAACGGCAGCATGCCTACTTTTTCAAGCTGCATGATGACTTTGGGTTTGTCAGCGCCGCTGGCGACGGCAATCTGGCCATTCAACTGCTGGTGCACGGCCTGCACGGCTGTCAGCGCGCCTTCGATGGCCACCAGCTCCGCGCGCAGGCGGGCGTTGCGGCGTTCGTAAAATTCGGCCATCCAGGCATCGGTCAACGGCTGGCCGGTTTCCGCTTCGATGCGCGCGGTTTCGCTACGCACGGTTTTGCCGATGAAGATGCGCATGCAGTCGTCTTCGGACAGTACCCAGCCGGATTCGTTGAGCATGCCGTGCAGCACGCGGTTGGTGATGAGTTCGCTGTCAACCAGCACGCCGTCGCAGTCGAACAAGATGGCTTCAAATTGCATAGCTATCAGCGCAAGGTAGACAAGCGCTAGAGGTTAAAAAGTCTTGGATTCACCAAGCCCGCCAAGGGCATGGTGGCGTTGGGCCTTGTCGCAGGGCTGCGGTGTTTGGTGCAACCGGCTGGGCTGGATGGGCGGTGTTTAAAACTGGTTGCCGTCTACATAGCACCAGCGGCCTTCTTCCCGCACAAAGCGGCTGCGCTCATGCAAACGCACCGCGCGGCCTGCCACGCGAAAGCGCGCCACAAACTCAACTTCAGCGGTGTGCTCGCCGGTGGCCTGAAAGTCTTTGACTTGCAGCCCCAGCCACTTGGCGCCAGGCTCAAAGTCCAGGCTTGCAGGGCGTTGGCTGCTGTGCCACGTAGCCAGCAGGTATGGCGCGTTCTCCAGCACGAAGGCACTGTAGCGTGAACGCATTAGATGCTCCGCATCGGGTGCGGGCGTGGCATCAAAGTGTTCCACAAAGCGGGCGCAGCAATCTGCGTACGAAACAGCTTGGCCTTTGGGGTGGGTGCGCCCGCAAGGGCAAGCGGCGCTGGGCAGCAAATGCATAGGGCAGGAGGAGGGGAAAACTGGGGAAGTCCGATTCTGTGCCAAAAATTGAACGCATGCGGCCGCAGGGTCTGGGCGAGGTTGACGTTCACGTCAATAATCGCAGGCATGAGCAAGACAACACCCGCACCCCAGGCCTATTCCATCAGCGATCTGGCGCAAGAGTTTGACCTGACAACGCGTGCCATCCGTTTTTATGAAGACATGGGCCTGTTGCAGCCTACGCGCCAGGGCGCTGGAGGGCGTACCCGTGTGTACAGCCCACGTGACCGCACCCGTTTGCGTCTGGTGCTACGGGGCAAGCGGCTGGGGCTGTCGCTGGTAGAGGCCAAAGAAATCATTGACATGTACGACAGCCCGCGCGACACCAGCGTGCAGCTGGAGCGTTTCCTGGAAGTGCTGGGCAAGCACCGCCAGCAAATGGAAGAGCGCCTGGAGGACTTGCAGGCTACGCTGGAAGAGGTGCGCGCGCAGGAAAAAGAAGCCAAGTCACTTTTGCGCAAGCTCATCAAAACAAAAGCTGCATAATTGACGTTAACGTAAAAGGCGCAAAGTAAAAAAGCGCCACACCGTCAAGGAGACAACATGGCAGATTTTGACGCTTTATTGCGTGTGCGAGAGAGCTTTGCTTTGCA
>JAFAGF010000177.1 GCA_023422975.1 Pseudomonadota bacterium | reverse complement strand
GTATTCAGGCCGAACGTGACGGACGGTGCGATGCCCCAGCGCTTGTTTTCGGGGCCGTTGCGGCCGGGCACATCAGCGTCATGGGCCATTGCGTTCAGGCGGAAAGCGGTGGTTTCGCCCAGTTTCCAGTTGCCGTCCAGTGTGGCGCGCTTGTAGTGGTCGGTGCCCAAGCCCACATCACCCGAGATAAAGTTCTCGTTCTTGGGCTTTTTGGTGCTCATATTGATAGAGCCACCTGCCCCACCCCGGCCTGCGTAGGCGGAATCAGAGCCTTTCACGATCTCAATTGCTTCGAGATTGAAGACTTCACGGGCAGATGGGGCGATGTCACGCATGCCATCAATGAAGATGCTGGACTGCGCATCGCTGCCGCGCATGAATGGGCGGTCACCGGAAGCGCTACCGCCTTCACCGGAACCAAAGGTGATGCCCGAGCTGCCTTTCAAGGCATCTTTCAAGCTGGTGGCACCCGTCTGCTTGATGACTTCTTCGCTGATGATCTGCACACTCTTGGGTGTTTCTTTCAGCGGTGCTGTGAATTTGGAGGAAACGGCCTCGTCCACTTTCACGGGGCTGGTTGCAGCCTCTTTGACGGTCACTGTGGACAGCGTGGCGGTTTCTTGGGCAAAAGCGGACGCGCCCACGAAGCACAGGCCAGTGGCGAGAGCCAGCTGGGTGAGTTCGCAGTGCAGTCCCGCCTTGTTAGATGTTTTTGCGGCGTTGGACATGAGAATTTCGGTGTGAGCGCCCCAGCGACATGTGGGCGCGGGCGCAATTCTATTCTTGATTGAGAACAATTCTTTTTCGCTTTTTTATTGTGGAGATCGTGGTGTTGGTATCCGGCAACAATCGAGGGGTCTTGAATTCTGGGGTCAAGCCCTTATCTGGCTGGCTGTGCCAGCGTGCTGGCTCTGCATAATTAATGTTTCCGTCAGACTGTCCAAGATAAAACAATGAGTAAGCAAACCCATTCTTTTCAAGCTGAAGTAGCCCAACTGCTGCATCTGGTCACGCATTCGCTGTATTCCAACCCTGAGATTTTTGTGCGCGAGCTGGTCTCCAACGCGTCGGATGCCTGCGACAAGCTGCGCTTTGAAGCGTTGAACGACAGCAGCCTGTACGGTGAGCAGCCCAACCTGGAAGTGCGCGTGGCGTTTGATGCAGACGCCAAAACCATCACCATTGCCGACACCGGTATTGGCATGAGCATGCAAGAAGCCATTGACCATCTGGGCACGATTGCCAAGAGTGGCACCAAGGCGTTCATGGACAAGCTCAGTGGTGACCAAAAGAGCGATGCCCAACTGATCGGTCAGTTTGGCGTGGGCTTTTACTCGGGCTACATCGTGGCTGACAAGATCACCGTCGAATCGCGCCGTGCCGGTTTGCCTGCCAGCGAAGGCGTGCGCTGGGTGAGCGGTGGCACAGGCGAGTTCGAGGTAGAGCAGATTGAGCGTGCCGAGCGCGGCACCAGCATCACCTTGCACCTGCGAGAGGAAGCCGAAGAGTTCTTGAACGGCTACAAGCTCAAGCAACTGATCACCAAGTACTCCGACCACATCAGTCTGCCCATCTTGATGGAGAAGGAAGAGTGGAAAGAGGGTGAGAACGATCAGCCCGGCGCTATGGTGAAAACCGGTGAGTGGGAAGCTGTGAACAAGGCCAGTGCCTTGTGGACACGCCCCAAGAAAGACATCACCGAGCAGGAGTACAAAGACTTCTACAAGGCCATCAGCAACGACTACGAAGACCCGTTGACCTGGAGCCACAACCGCGTAGAAGGCAATACCGAGTACACGCAGTTGCTGTACATCCCTGGCAAGGCGCCGTTTGACCTGTACCACCGCGAGAAAAAAGCCGGTGTGAAGCTGTACGTGAAGCGCGTGTTCATCATGGATGACGCCGAAGCCCTGCTGCCTGGCTACCTGCGCTTTGTGAAGGGTGTGATTGATTCTGCCGATCTGCCTTTGAACGTGAGCCGTGAGCTGCTGCAGGAAAGCCGTGACGTGAAGCTGATCCGCGATGGCTCCGTCAAGCGCGTGCTCTCCATGCTGGAAGACTTGGCCAAGCACGACAAGCACGCCACCGAAGGTGCCGATGGCGTGACCGACGTGGTGGATGCTGACGACAAGGCCAAGGAAGGCAAGTACAGCCAGTTCTACGCCGAGTTTGGTGCCGTACTGAAGGAAGGCCTGGGTGAAGACTTTGGCAACAAGGAACGCATCTCCAAACTGCTGCGCTTTGCATCGACGGCGGGTGACGACATGGTGTCGCTGGCCGATTACAAGGCGCGCATGAAGGAAGGCCAAGAAGCCATCTACTACATCACCGCTGATACGCTGGCCGCCGCCAAGAACAGCCCGCAGCTGGAAGTGTTCAAGAAAAAGGGCATTGAAGTGCTCTTGATGACTGACCGCGTGGACGAGTGGGCGCTGAACTACCTGACCCACTTTGACGGTGTGGCGCTGCAATCCGTGGCCAAAGGCGCGGTGGATTTGGGCAAGCTGCAAGACGAAGACGAGAAAAAGGCCGCAGAAGCAGCGGCAGAAGCCTTCAAGCCCATGCTGGCCAAGCTGAAAGAAGCACTGAAAGACAAGGCCGAAGACGTGCGTGTGACGACCCGTTTGGTCGACTCCCCCGCCTGTCTGGTGGTGACCGATGACGGCATGAGCCAGCAACTGGCACGCATGCTCAAGCAAGCCGGCCAAGACGTACCAGCCTCCAAGCCTGTGCTGGAAGTGAACCCCGAGCACGCACTGGTCAAGAAGCTGGACGGCAGCGTGCACTTCCACGATCTGGCACACATCCTGTTTGACCAAGCCTTGCTGGCCGAAGGTGGCATCCCTGAAGACCCTGCTGCTTACGTCAAGCGTGTGAACGCACTGCTGGTGTAAGAGCGTGAGCACGTTCTAAGAGATTTTTACATTCATCCCCATGGCCTCGGTGGCGCAAGCTGTCGGGGCTTTTTTGTGGGTGTTATAGGTTGCTAGTGCTTGCGGGGTAGCGTTGGTAGCTATGGTTTAAATTGCCACGTGGCAATGCTGGAAAGCTTTGTGGGCGTGTGCGTTGTCGCAGATTTGCGCACAATGCACTGATGAACAAACTCTGGATCTCTGTAGCGCTACTGTCCCTGCTGGCCGGGTGCTCGACCTCGGCAGGAGTGGGAGTCGGTGTGCCCGTCGGGCCATTTCGCCTTGGCGTAGGGCTGGGAACCGGCGGTCTCTCTGCAGGCGTAGGCACGGGCGTGGGGCCGGTGGGTGTAGGTGTTGGTGTGAACCAGCGCGGACAAGTGACTGGCAGTGCTGGCGTGGGTGCATCGGTGCCCGTGGGGAGCGCGAGCGTAGGGGCTGGCGTAGGGACTTCCACGGTCTTGCACGACCCCAAGGCTGGCCGTCCTGCATCCAAGGCAGAGCCTGAGGCAGCGTCCGCTGCACCTGTTCCCGCAACATCAGGCGCAGGTGCTGTGCAGTGGCGCGATGCGCACGGGAACGTGGTGCCGGAGTGCCGCGTGCGCGGCAATTGCTAATCGCTGCTCACGATGCGGTTGCGGCCACCGCGCTTGGCACGGTACAGGCGCGCATCCGCAATCGAAAGCAGCTGCTGGCTATGCGGCAGACGTTTGGGGAGCTCTGCAGCTACGCCGATGCTGACTGTCACGAACTCTGCCGCTTGGGCCTGTACATGGTGCAGGCGCAGTGCCGCAATCGCGGCCTGAATGTCGTGAGCCAGCTTCAGAGCGCCCTCTAAGGTGGTGTCAGGAAGCAGGCAAACAAACTCCTCGCCGCCATAGCGCGCCACCATATCGCCAGGACGGTTGAGGCACTGTGCAATCGCGTGCGCCACTTGCTGAAGGCACTCATCTCCATGTACGTGGCCGTAGTGGTCGTTAAACGCCTTGAAGTCGTCGACATCCAGCATCACCAACGCCAAGGGCTGGTTTTGGCGCTGCATGCGGCTGAACTCCCGGGTGAGCATGGTGTTGAAGTAGCGGCGGTTAGCGATGCCTGTCAGGCCGTCAGAGTGTGACAGCCTCTCCAGCAGGTTGCGTTGGTGGGCCAGTTCCAAATGGTTGCGCACGCGCGCCAGCAGCACCGCCGTGCGAAAAGGCTTGGCGATAAAGTCGGCCGCGCCCATGTTCAGGCCGACTTCTTCGGCGCTGGCATCAGAAATGCCGGTGAGGAAGATCACCGGAATGTGTGCAGTGCGTGGTTCATTTTTGAGGCGTCGGAACACCTCAAAACCATCCATCTCGGGCATGAGTACGTCCAGCAAAATCAAATCGGGGTGGTATTGCAATGCCATTTCCAGACCCTGCTTGCTGGATGTCGCGGTTTGCACATCGCACAGCGTGCCAACGACGCTGGCAATCAGCGTGGCGTTGATTTCCACATCATCAATCACCAACACTTTCTGTGCCTGCGTCGCAGACAGCAGCTGTGGGTGTATGGGCAACAAACTTGCGTAGGGCATGGTGCTTAAGTTTGCGGTGAAGTGGTTGGGCAGTAGGCCTGGAGTTCGATCACTCCATCCTGTGCAGATTGCGCAACTTGCTGTGCCAAATCAATGGCGCGCTCCGAGTCGGACGCTTTGAGCGCCGTTGATAATTCTGACGAAAAGTGTCCTAAGCGTATCAGGCCGAATGTAGCTGCGGTGCCTGTCAGTTTGTGAGCTTCTGCGCGCATGGATTGCCAGTCATGCTGCTGTGCCAGCACTGGTAGCTGGCGTGCGCGCTGCAGGCTGTCGTGCGTGAACTGCGTGACCAATTGCTGCAGTTTGGCGCTATCAAACAGCTGTGCCAATGCATCGATGGCACTGGGGTCAAAAACGGGTGGCGAGGGTGTGGCCTTTGCGTGGGGTTGTGCAGGTGTGACAGAGGTTGGTCCGGCGTTGCCCAGCCACTCTTGCAGCACATGGTGCAGCGCGGATTCCAGCAGCGGTTTACTCAAATGGGCATTCATGCCCGCTGCGTGGGCGCGTTCTACATCTTGGACGGCTGTGTGGGCTGTCATCGCAATGACGGGCAGGTGCGCAAAACCGGGGAGCTGGCGCAGCGCCTGGGTGGCACTGAGTCCATCCATGTGGGGCATTTGAATGTCCATCAGAACACAAGCGTAGTAGTCGGGCCCCACATCCTGTAGTTGTGCCAGTGCCTGCACGCCATCTTCAGCGATTTCGGTGTGCAGGCCCAGCACATGCAGCATGCCCTCGGCCACTGCGCGGTTGAGCGGGTTGTCATCCACCACCAGAATGCGCAAACCGTGCCAGGTGTTGGCAGGTGTGTGCGATTGCTGCTGCAATGCGGGCGTGGTGCTAGGGTGGATGGCGGAGCGCGCCGGCTCCAAGACGGCCGTGAACCAGAAGGTGCTGCCCTGGCCCAAAGTGCTGTGCACCCCTGCAGATCCGCCCATCAGCTGCGCCAAGGCGCGGGAAATGGTCAAACCCAAGCCCGTGCCGCCAAAGCGGCGCGTGATGGAGTTATCGGCTTGTTGGAAAGCTTCAAACAGCAAAGGAACATGGTCGGCTGGAATGCCGGGACCGGTATCTTTGACACTCACATGCAGCACGATGCGGTGCAGCGTGCTGCTGGCATCCAGCCGCAAAGCGATGTGAATGTGCCCCGACGTCGTGAATTTGATGGCGTTGTTGATGTAGTTGAGCAAGATTTGCGCAATACGGTGGGGGTCTCCCCGCAGGTGATCGGGGACCTCGCGTGCCATTTTGTAGTTCAGCGACAGCCCTTTTTTGCTGGCCTCTTCATGGCACATGCTCAGGACATCCAGCACCACGTTCTCCAAGCTGAAATCGGTGCTCTCCAGCTTCAGCTGACCTGCGTCAATTTTGGAGAAATCCAAGACCTCATTGACGATGCCACGCAAGTGCTGTCCCGCCCGCAGGATGTTGTAGAGCTGTTCTCGCTGTGCCTGCGGCAGATCGGCTTTGAGCAGCAGCTGTGTCAGCCCCAAAATCGCATTTAAAGGGGTGCGGATCTCATGGCTGATGCTGGCTTGCAAAGTAGAGCGTTCCGCCGCATTTTGCTCCGCATGACGTTTGGCTTTTTCGAGCGCACGCGATTGCAGCATTTCTTTGGTGACATCCAGCCACACTCCATTGAAAGTGATGCTGCCATCGCTTTCTTGGTGCGGGTTGGCCCGGGTTTTGATGCAACGGGTGACGCCGTCGAGCATCACGATCGAGAGATCAAAGTCCACCGGCTCCAAGGTGCGCGCACTTTCTGCAAAGTGCTGCTCTGCCATGCGTGTGGCCTGGTGGTCGTGGTGGCGAATGACTTCGGCGGCATGGTGAATGCCTGTATCTGCCTGCGGCGGCATGCCCATGAGCTGTGCCCACTGTGGGCTGGCAAAGCGCAGGCGCAGCGGCGTACCCGGCATGAGCTTCATCTGGAATACGGCCCCAGGCAATGCACTGGTGAGCTGCTGCAGGTGCTCCATCAGCAGGTGGTTGTGGTGGTGCAGGGCCAGCTCGTGCTCCAGTTGCTGTGCTTCTTGCAACGCGGTGGCAAAGCTTTGCAAGGTGCGCGCCATGGTGCCGATTTCATCGGTACGGTCTTGATCGGCAATGTGCAGCTTGTATTCGTGTCGGCTCATGCGCTGCATGCTGGCTGTCAGGCGGCCAATGGGCTGTGATACATGGCGCAGCGCAATCCACGCTGCGCATGCAGAAATGAGCAGCACACTCAACCAGCCAGCCAGCGTGGTGGTGTGGATGGCGGATTGGGTGTTGTGTTCTACATCGTGGGATGCAGCCTGAAAAAACGACTGGCTTTCCGTGCGCAGCGTATCAACTTCGTTCAGCAGGCTGTCCAGCGCTGGGAGAAAGCTTTGGCTTAGTACGATCAGTGCGCGGTCTGCTTGCCAATGCAAGCTGGAGGTGATGACGCCGCGGCCTACGGCAAAAATATGCCGGGACTGGGTGAGCACCTGATCCAGCTGCAACCCATGCTGTGGCAGCAGGGTGTAAATTTCCTTTAAATTGGCCTCAAAGCCTTGCTGCATCAGCGCAAGCTGCTCTTGAGACAGGAGTATTTGATCCTCGTTGTTGGCGGTCAGCACCGTGTGTACCAAGGCGGATGCATCGGTGAGGTGCTGGCGTACCAAGGCCACGCGGTGGGTGGCGGCATCTTGCTGGGCCAGCAACTGGTGGTAGCGCGACTCAATGCGCTGCATGTGCCAGGTGGCGTAGACCGTGATCGTGGCAGAGGCCATCCCCATCAAAGCTACCAGCAGCACAATTTTGGCAGTCAAACTGAGAGAAAGGCGCTTCATGGGGAGCAATCGCTGTCGGTGCGACGGTCAGTCGTAGGAATCAGAGGCGCAAGCATACGGCCTTCCGAGCCAGCCATGTGCAAACCAGGTAGCGATGTTGCCAGACAGCCCGAGGCCAAGGCTGGACAGCGGTGCTGCATACGCAGCGACACCGCTAGAGGCCTAGAGGCGCAAAAATAGGACGGCGTATTTGACCCCGCCACCTATGCACATCAGACTGGCTCAGCGATCTTCTCGGGCGCAGAGAGGATTTCCAGCCGGTAGCCCAAACCGTAAATGGCGCTGAGCTGGTAAATCTGTCCATCACCGTGGAATTGCCCCAGTTGCAGCTTGGTGCGCAGTCTGGAGGCGTGGGTGTCGAGGGTGCGCGAAGGGGTGGGGGTGATGTTGCCCCATACGGCTTCGGTCAGGTGATTGCGAGACAGCAAACGGCCACAGTTTTGGAACAAGAACTCCGCCAGCTCATATTCACGGTGCTTGAGTTCAATCGGCTGACTCTGCAAATAGACGGTGCGCGCGACAGGGTCGAGGCGGTAGGGCTCAAAATCCAAACGCATGGTGGTGACGTCGGGATAAGCGCGGCGCATCAAGGCGCTGACACGTGCCATGAGCTCTTGGACGCGCAGCGGTTTGATCATGAAGTCATCGGCGCCGGCATTGAAGGCTGCAACAATGTCTTGCTCTTCGTGGCGCTGGCTGGCAAACAGAATGGGCAGCTTGCTGCCGCCTGCATCGCGCAGGGCACGCACGACTTCAATGCCGCTCAGGCCTGGCAGCAGCCAGTCAACGATCAACAAGTCAAAGCTCTCGCGCCGCATGGCGCGCAGCAACTCTTCCCCCGTCTCAAACAAGATGGTGGCGTGGCCCATTTGGTGAATGGTGGCTTCCACCAGCTTCAGGAAAATTGGATCGTCGTCCAGAACAGCAATGCGCATGGTGCTGTTGTAACAAAAAATTTCATATGGTGGTGTGTGTCAATGCAAATGAATGCAAAACCGCAGGATATGTGTGTATGCGATGCGCAAATTTAGGTATATAGCGCAGCCTGTCTCACCACCAATGAAAGCCTGTTGATTGTTAACTTGAAAGTGAGTGTG
>JAFAGF010000161.1 GCA_023422975.1 Pseudomonadota bacterium | reverse complement strand
GTTACGGGTGCAGCTTTTTTATCAGCCACTTTCTTTGCAGTTGCCATCGTTTTCTCCTTCATCAATTTGCACACAGCGTTTGCGTAATCGAACTCAAAGAGCGATTACGAGCCATCGCGACGTGGAGTGGTTCGACGCGTGGACACACAAACGCCCCATGCCATCACCTGTAGAAATAATTTGTGATGGCATGGGCGCATTATGAATTCCATTGCACGAGTTTGCGAGGCTTTATAACGACTTAATCCCAAGAAAGTGCACCACCGGATTGGTATTCGATGACTCTTGTCTCAAAGAAGTTGCGCTCTTTCTTTAAATCGATCATTTCGCTCATCCAGGGGAAGGGATTTTCTTCACCGGGGAACAGTTCTTCCAACCCAATTTGTGTGGCACGGCGGTTGGCGATATAGCGCAGATAACCTTTGAACATCGATGCGTTCATACCCAGCACACCGCGCGGCATGGTGTCCTCTGCGTAGGCGTATTCCAGGTCCACGGCTTTGCGGAACAGCGCGTTGATTTCTTCCTTGAATTCGGCGGTCCACAGATGTGGGTTTTCGAGCTTGAGCTGGTTGATCAAGTCGATGCCAAAGTTGCAGTGCATGGACTCGTCACGCAGGATGTACTGGTACTGCTCGGCCGCGCCAACCATTTTGTTTTGGCGACCCAGTGCCAGGATTTGCGTGAAGCCCACATAGAAGAACAGCCCCTCCATCAAGCAGGCAAAAACGATCAAAGACTTCAGCAGCGTCTGGTCGTTTTCGGGCGTGCCGGTGTGAAAGTGCGGATCCATGATCGCATCGATGAACGGGATCAAAAACTCGTCCTTGTCGCGGATGGATTTGATCTCGTTGTAGGCGTTGAAGATCTCGCCTTCATCCAGCCCGATGGACTCCACGATGTACTGGTAGGCATGGGTGTGGATGGCTTCTTCAAATGCTTGGCGCAGCAGAAACTGGCGGCATTCGGGGGCGGTGATATGGCGGTAAGTCCCTAGAACAATGTTGTTCGCAGCCAACGAGTCTGCGGTCGTGAAGAAGCCTAGATTGCGCTTGACGATGCGACGTTCGTCTTCGGTTAAGCCATTCGGGTCTTTCCACAGCGCAATATCGCGCGTCATGTTGACTTCTTGCGGCATCCAGTGGTTGGCACAAGTCGCCAAGTATTTTTCCCAGGCCCATTTGTATTTGAATGGCACCAATTGGTTGACGTCGGTTTTGCCATTGATGATGCGCTTGTCTACCGCGTTGACGCGCAAGTCCGTACGGGCTTGCTCTTCGTGAGCGGAGGGGTGTGTGGCAGTGCCTGTTTCGTCGTCAAAACTCAGCATGGTGAACTCCTTGCGTATGCAAAAAAGGGAGCTGGCTGCGCAGGTTTAACAATGATTTCAAGACTATTGGCTTTGAAAGCATTGTTTGGTGAGCGCTGGCTGCTATGAAAAATGAATGTGCTTACTGACAGGCTTCGCAACCGGGGTCATCAATGGCGCAAAACTTGATGTCGGTGGCCGGTGCGCCGGTGCTGGCACGGGCCGCTGCGGCGGCGCGATCCAGCGCGCTGCTGGTTTCTACGGCGGCAGGTGATACCGCATTCAAGGTGCGGCTTTGTACGGTGGATTTTTCGGCCGCCGTGGCGCTGGTGGTGCGCAGGTAGTAGGTGGTTTTGAGGCCGCGCAGCCATGCCAGCTTGTAGGTTTCATCGAGCTTTTTGCCCGATGCACCTGCCATGTAGATGTTCAGGCTCTGCGCCTGGTCGATCCATTTCTGGCGACGTGCAGCAGCTTCCACCAGCCAGGTTGGCTCCACCTCAAACGCGGTGGCATACAGGTCTTTGATGTGCGCAGGCACGCGGTCGATGGCGCGCAGCGAACCGTCAAAGTGCTTGAGGTCCATGACCATCACGCTGTCCCACAAGCCCAGCGCTTTGAGGTCACGCACCAGGTACTGATTGATGATGGTGAACTCGCCCGACAGGTTGGATTTGACGGACAGGTTGCCGAACGAGGGTTCGATCGACGCATCCACGCCCACGATGTTGGAGATGGTGGCCGTGGGCGCAATCGCCACACAGTTGCTGTTGCGCATGCCGTGCTGTGCAATCTGGACGCGCAGTGCCTCCCAGTCCAGGCGCATGCTGCGGTCTACCTCTACATAGCCGCCGCGCGCTTGCTCCAGCAAGTTCAGTGAATCCAGCGGCAAGATGCCTTGCGACCACAGCGAGCCTGGATAGCTGGCGTAGGTGCCGCGCTCTTGGGCCAGCTCGGTCGATGCCCAGTAGGCGTAGTAGCAGATGGCCTCGGTGGAGGTATCGGCAAAGGCCACGGCGGCATCGCTGGCGTAAGGCGTGCGCATGGCGTACAGCGCGTCTTGGAAGCCCATCAGCCCCAAGCCCACGGGGCGGTGGCGCATATTGGAGTCACGGGCCTTGTCGACGGCGTAGTAGTTGATGTCGATGACGTTATCGAGCATGCGCATGGCCGTGGTCACGGTCTTGCGCAGTTTGGTGTGGTTCAACACTCCATCCGTGATGTGCTGCGCCAGGTTGACGGAGCCCAGGTTGCACACCGCAGTTTCACTGTCGCTGGTGTTGAGCGTGATTTCTGTACACAGATTGGACGAGTGCACCACGCCCACGTGCTGCTGAGGGCTGCGGATGTTGCAGGGGTCCTTGAACGTGATCCAGGGATGGCCAGTTTCAAACAGCATGGAGAGCATCTTGCGCCACAGATCCACAGCGGGAATGCGTTTGAACAGGCGGATGGCACCGCTTTCAGTCTGTGCTTCGTAGGCGGTGTAGGCCTTGGCGAAGTCTTGGCCGTACAAATCGTGCAAATTGGGTACATCCGAGGGGCTGAACAGTGTCCACTGGCCTTTTTCCATCACGCGTTGCATGAACAGGTCGGGAATCCAGTTGGCGGTGTTCATGTCGTGCGTGCGGCGGCGGTCATCGCCCGTGTTTTTACGCAGCTCCAGAAACTCTTCAATGTCCAGGTGCCAGCTTTCCAGATAGGCGCAGACGGCGCCTTTGCGCTTGCCACCTTGGTTGACGGCGACGGCGGTGTCGTTCACCACTTTCAAGAATGGCACCACGCCCTGCGATTCGCCGTTGGTGCCCTTGATGCGTGCACCCAGGGCGCGCACCGGTGTCCAGTCATTGCCCAGGCCGCCGGCAAATTTGGACAACAAGGCGTTTTCTTTGAGGGCGTCATAAATGCCACCGAGATCGTCGGGCACGGTGGTCAGGTAGCAGCTGGACAACTGCGAGCGCAGCGTGCCGCTGTTGAACAGCGTGGGCGTGGACGACATAAAGTCGAACGACGACAGCAGCTCATAAAACTCAATGGCGCGCGCGTTGCGGTCGTCTTCGTTCAGCGCCAGGCCCATGGCCACGCGCATGAAGAAAGATTGGGGCAGCTCAATCCGCGTCTTGCGCACATGCAGGAAATAGCGGTCGTACAGGGTTTGCAGGCCCAGATAGTCGAACTGCTGGTCGCGCTCGGCCTTTAGCGCCGCACCCAAGCGGTGCAGGTCAAACTGCAGCAACTCGGGGTTGAGCAGCTCGTTGTCCACCCCCTTCTGGATGAAGCCGGGGAAGTAGGCCGCGTAGGCTGCGGGCATGTCTGCCGGTTGTGCATCGTGGCCCATGACTTCGCGCACCATGGTGTGCAGCAGCAGGCGGGCGGTGACGTAGGTGTAGTCGGGGTCGCGCTCAATCAGCGTGCGCGCGGCCAGGATGGCGGCCTTGTACACCTCGGCCAGCGGCACACCGTCGTACAGGTTGCGCAGGGTCTCGGCCACGATGGGCGCGGGGCTGATGTCGGCATTCAGGTCGTGGCAGGCGGCGCTGATCAGCGCTTGCAGTCGCGCTTGGTCCAGCGGGAGGCGCTGGCCGTGATCGGTCACGTGCAGCGTAGGCTGGGGGGCTGCTGCCGCAGCAGCTTCTTCGGCCGCCTTTTTCTTGGCGGCGGCGCGTTCCTGGTTGCGTGCTTCGCGGTAGAGCACATAGGCACGCGCCACATCCTGGTGGCCTCCGCGCATCAAGGCCAGCTCCACATGGTCTTGCACGTCTTCGATGTGGAAGGTGCCACCTTCGGGGCGCGAGCGCAGCAAGGCGCGCACCACGGCGTTGGTGAGTGCTTCGACGGTTTCGCGAATGCTGGCCGATGCTGCGCCTTGCGGGCCACGCACTGCCAGGAATGCTTTGGTCACGGCAATCGCAATTTTTTGCGGTGCAAATGGCACCACATCACCGCTGCGGCGAATGATTTGGTACTGATCCAGCACGGCTGGAATGCTGCTGGCACCCGGTGTCCGTGGCGTTGCCAAGTCGGAGTTCGAGCTATTCATAGCGTCTTGCATGAGGGCCTCTTGGTGCAGGTGGTTGGGCGTTGCCACAGCGTGCATCGCCCCAAAAAAGACTGTGCTGCGCACCGTTTCTGTGCGCTACCAATGGTGTTTTGTGAAAATAAAAACACTATTGGTAGTGTATTTGTGTGATGTGACAAAAGCGCGCAGGTGTGCCGTTGGTACTCCGCAAATTTCCCTGTTGACATGCGGGCAAGCGTTGCAGAGCTTGTGCATGAGTGCAAGAAACGAGGCGGGCTGCGGATTGCCGGGCCAAAGTGGCGTGCAGGCCTTGCCCGGCATTAGGTACGGCCTGCGCAAAAAAATGCTTAAGCCCCTTGGTGAGTGATGGCTTTGTGGCGCTATATGTGTTGTTTTGATTTTTGTTAAAGCGCTATATGTAGTGTTTGCCTAGTTAGGTGTAGGCAAGAGTTGCATAAAAAAGAGCGCTTGGTGCGCTCTGTATCTCAGATTGAAAGTCTTTTATGCTGAAAAAGCTTGATAGATCAGCGCAAGCAGCTCTCTTTTTTATGCTTTGGCCGGCTGTACGCTGAGCGGCCACTGCACGGGCAGGTGCTGCAGCGGTTGCTGCAGGCGCGTCCAGTCAAACCCGGGGCCGGGGTCTTGTTTGCGCCCCGGCGCGATGTGCTCGTGCCCAGCAATGTGTGTGAGGGGGTAGTGGGCAGCCAAGGCTTGGCACAGCTGTTCCAAAGCCTGGTACTGGGGTGGATCAAACTGCCTGCCTTCCAGGCCTTCGAGCTCAATGCCAATTGAAAAATCATTGCAGTTGTCACGGCCACACCATTGCGATGCCCCCGCGTGCCAGGCACGGTCATCGCAGCTCACAAACTGCCACACCACGCCTTGGCGGGTGATGAAAAAATGGGCAGAAACTTCCAGCCCCCGAATACCTTGAAAGTAGGGGTGGGCGTCCCAGTCGAGCTGGTTGGTGAAGAGTTGCTGCACACAGCCCGTGCCGTATTCACCGGGCGGCAGACTGATGGAGTGCAGCACGGCCAAGCTGATGGTTTCTCCCGCAGGGCGTGGGCCGAAGTTGGGCGAGGGAAGGTGCTGTGCGCCGCAAAGCCAGCCGTTCTGCCAAGTGAAGGTGGATGTGTCAGTGGTAGGCGTCATACAGCGCATTGTCGCTGGCTGGCTCCATCTCTTCGGGTGAGAGTGGGATTTGCAGCCGAGCAATCCGGTAGCGCATTTGGCGCAGGCTGATGCCCAGCCGCGCAGCAGCAGCGGTGCGGTTGTAGCCACAGCTGTGCAGGGCGCGCATCAAAATGCTGCGCTCTTGCTGGTCGAGCCAGGCTTGCAAGTCGCTGGGCAGCTCCTCGGTATCGCCGTGGGGCGGGCTGTGTGGCAGGGCCACTGGCGCTGCCGCATCGGCCTCTGCTGGCAGCGCCATATCTTCATTCAAAGCGATGGCACGGTGCAGCAGGTTTTCCAGCTCGCGCACATTGCCGTGCAGCGGTTGCTGCTGCAGATGGGCCAAGACATGGGGGGACAGTGTGGGGATCAGATTGCCCATGCCCTCGCCAGCAATGCGCTGCAGCAAAACGGTGCACAAGGCGGGCACGTCTTCGCGGCGTTCACGCAAAGGGGGAATGGGAATATCGATCACATTCAGGCGGTAGTACAGATCCTGGCGGAAGTTGCCTGTCTGCACGTCGGCTGCCAAGTCACGGTGGGTGGCGCTGACAATCCGCACATCAACTGCTTCTTCTTGCGTGGTGCCCAGCGGGCGTACGCGGCGCTCTTGGATCACGCGCAGCAACTTGCTTTGCATGGCCAGCGGCAACTCACCAATCTCATCCAGAAATAAAGTGCCGCCGCGTGCAGCGCTGAAAAAACCTTCTCGGTCTGCAGTAGCCCCGGTGTAGGCACCTTTGCGGGCTCCAAAAAACTCGGCCTCCAGCAAGTGCTCAGGAATCGCGCCACAGTTCACAGCCACCCACGGGCCGTGGGCACGGTGGCTGCAGGCATGCAGCGCGCGCGCAACCAGTTCTTTGCCTGTGCCAGACTCGCCCGTCACCAGGACGGGGGCCATGCTCTGGGCCACTTTTTGAATGCGTTGCTTGACCTGCTGTATGGCCAAGGAGGTGCCGGCCAGCCGGTCCAGTGCAGCCGACGCCGTCAAAATTTCCCCCATGTTGCTGCGCATGGGGCTGGGAGTACTGTGCGGCGCAGCGGCGATGGGTGCCACCGCTTCATTGCTGACGGCAGAGGCCACGATGGTGCGAAACTGCTTGAGATCGACAGGCTTGGTGAGGTAGTCAAACGCCCCATAGCGCAATGCTTCAACAGCATTTTCTGCAGAGCCATAGGCGGTCATCACAATGGCGCGTTCCGGGCGGCGCTGCTCTCGCAATTCGCGCAGCAGCTCCATGCCCAGCCCGTCAGGCAGGCGCATGTCGGTAATCAGCACGTCAAAGCGGCAAATGTGCAAATGGGCACGGGCTTGCGCCAAAGTGCCAGCGGTTTCCACGCGGTAACCTTCGCGCAGCAGCGTCAGCTCATAGAGGGTGCGCAGATCCGGCTCATCATCGACAACAAGAATGGTGGCTGAAGTATGTCCCATACAGCGATCACATCACAATCGGATCAAACAAGGAAGCGTTGACAGAGTGCAGCACTCGGCCTCGCATGAGTACGGTGAATGCATTGCCCGCTTGTAGGCCTCGTGCCGTCAGGCGTTCGCAGCGGCTGTAGCTGATGCTGCCTTCATGGCGTTGACAGAGTTCGCGGCAGATATACAGCCCCAAGCCTGTAGAGCGACTTTGGGACGAGAAAAACGGCTCAAACAGGTGCTTTTCCACCGAGGCCTCCAGCGGCGCACCTTCGCTCCAAACCTGTAGCCAAAATTGTCCCTCACCCCCAGCACCGCTCAGCAACTGCAGCGCATCTTCATGCTGTCCTTGGCAATGGCGGGCTGCGTTGTCTAGCAGGTTCACGACTACGCGGCGCAAATGTTCTGTGTCAAAGGCAACGTAGGCATTGGCACTGTGCGGCTGGAAAACGCCTTGTGCAATGTGCGAGTTTTGCTGGCGCCATTCTTGCCAGATGCTGGCAAGCTCGGTGTCCAGCGCCAAGGTACGAGAGTCACTGTGCTGAATTTGCTGCTGTACACGGGCAATGTCCAACACGTCCTCGGCAATGCGGGCTAGCCGTTGCGCGTTTTGCTCTACCATATGACTCAAGCGTTGTTGTGCAGGCTCGGTCAGGTCTTCCTGCAGCAAAGCATTGGCCTGCACAATGGCTGCCAGTGGATTGCGAATTTCATGGGCTACCGCGGCAGACATACGCCCCATGGCGGCCATTTTCTCTGTGCGCAAGCGCGCTTCCACTTCGCGCAGATCATGCAAAAACATCACGCACAGCCAAGCATGCGGGGCAAGGACGCTATCGAC
>JAFAGF010000123.1 GCA_023422975.1 Pseudomonadota bacterium | reverse complement strand
GCTGGAAGCGCGCGGGTGACACAGGCTTGCCGCTTATGCCTGCCTAGAATTAACGCTTTGTGAAGTAAAGAAAGAACAGCGATGACCGTGACAGCCCTGCAAGCGCGCTATGGAGAGACAGCGCCTGCTTTGAATTTGCCCGAACTGCCCCTGCTGGATGCGATGCTGAGCCACCGCTCTGTGCGCCACTTTGTGCGCGATGCCTTGCCTGCGCAGACGCTGGAAACACTGGTGGCTGCAGCGCAATCTGCACCCACGTCGTCCAATTTGCAGACGTGGAGCGTGATTGCGGTGGAGTCGCAAGAGCGCCGCGAGCAGCTGGCGAATTTGGTGGGGCCACAAAAACATTTGGCGGTGGCCCCGCTGGTGCTGGTGTTTTTGGCAGACCTG
Source organism: Pseudomonadota bacterium (assembly GCA_023422975.1). Classification (GTDB taxonomy): domain Bacteria; phylum Pseudomonadota; class Gammaproteobacteria; order Burkholderiales; family Burkholderiaceae_C; genus Comamonas. Next base: position 3,568 of record JAFAGF010000123.1, on the reverse strand, counting down.
TCGCGCATTGAGCGCTTGGCGGCGTTGCAGGAGCGCAGCGCCGTGGGCTTGCACTACCTGGATACGTTCTTGATGGGCGTGATCGATGCGGCCTTGGCAGCACAAAACGCCGTGGTGGCTGCCGAGGCGATGGGGCTGGGTACGGTGTATGTCGGCGGCATGCGCAACCAGCCCGAAGCCGTGGCGAAGGTGCTGGGCACGCCGAAGAACGTATTCCCCGTGTTCGGCTTGGTGGTGGGTCACCCCGATCCGGCCAAGCCAGCAGCGGTAAAACCACGGTTGCCGCAAAGCGCGGTGCTGCATCGCGAGCAATACCAGGTGCCTACCGACCAGGCGCAAGAAATTGGCGGCTACAACGACGCCCTGCGCCAGTTCATGCGCACGCATGGCATGCGAGAGATGGACTGGAGCGCGCAGGTGGTGGAGCGTTTGGGCAGCCCAGAAGCCTTGACGGGGCGCCATCGCCTGTATGAAGCGCTGCGCAATGCAGGCTTTAGCTATACGGACATTGATAGCTCGACAGAAGGCTGATGCGCGGAAGCCGGTGCCGCGCAGTGCGGCATCGGGGCTGGCTTGGACGACAGCCAAACAAACCGGCAAAGAAAAAGCCCAGACCTTGCGGATCTGGGCTTTGATATTTGGTGGCTTGGGACGGGATCGAACCGCCGACACGCGGATTTTCAATCCGCTGCTCTACCAACTGAGCTACCGAGCCATCTGCTTGTGCAGTGAGATTGCGATTGTAGCGCAAATTTTCTTGGGTTTTGCAAAAACCTGAAAAATTACCGCATCGGCATGGGTGCAGGCTGGGGTAGGTGCTAGCTCAGGCTGGCCAGACCGTCGTCGAAAGCAGGCTCGCGCAGCAAATCTTGGTCAATGCCCATGCGCTCACTGGCTTGTTCCAGTGCCTGCCACATGGGGGCGGGCATTTGCAAAATGCGTTCCGGCGTGCGCGACTGGGCAATCCATTCGTGGATAAAGGCGTGCTGCTCGGTGGTCAGCAGGTCGAGGTGCAGCATTTCATCGATGGTCTTCATGGGGTGCCCTCTCAGTGCTTATGGTGTAGGTGTCAATCCCAGACGGTGCCGTGCAGGCACTGCCTAGCTGCAGATATGGTGCCAGAGTTGCACGGTTGCAAGCCCCACCACGGTATGCAGGGTGCCAAAAAAGGCTCCCGATGGAGCCTTGCGGTTGTCACGCAGCGCGGGGCGATGCGGCCTTAGTCTTGTGCGTAGGGGTCGGCAAAGCCCAGCTCTTCCATGATCTCGGTCTCATACGCCTCCATTTCGTCGGCGTCTTCCTCGCTGGTTTCATGGTCCCAGCCTTGGGCGTGCAAGGTGCCGTGCACGACCATGTGGGCGTAGTGCTCTTCCAGCGACTTGTTTTGCTCTTGGGCTTCGCGCTCAATCACGGGGCCGCAGATCACCAGGTCGGCCTGCACGGTGGGCTCGTACTGGTAGTTGAAAGTCAGCACATTGGTGGCGTAGTCTTTTTTGCGGAACTGCAAGTTCAGCGCCTGGCCTTCTTCCACCCCCACAATGCGCACGGCCATTTCGGCGTCGACGGCCAGGGCGTGCTTGATCCACTGGGTGACCTTGGCTTCGGTCAGCAAGGCTTGGTGGGCGGCCAGGCTGTCAAACTGGCCGAATTGCAAAGAGAGATCGAGGTTGTTAAGCGTCATTTTGGCCTCTAAGGCTTATGAAATAAGCGCTAGTAGCTATTGAATTGGGTGTTTAGCGGGCGGAGCGGCCGCCGTTGCTGGCGTCATATGCATCCACAATGCGCGCGACCAGCGGGTGGCGCACCACGTCGGCGCTGGTAAAGCGGTTCATGCTGATACCTTTGGTGCGTTTGAGCACGCGCTCAGCATCAATCAGGCCGCTCATCGCGCCCTTGGGCAGGTCAATCTGGCTGACGTCGCCTGTCACCACGGCCTTGGCACCAAAGCCGATGCGGGTGAGGAACATCTTCATCTGCTCGGGCGTGGTGTTTTGCGCTTCGTCCAAGATGACGAAGGCATTGTTCAACGTGCGCCCGCGCATAAAGGCCAGCGGGGCAATTTCGAGGACGTTGCGCTCAAAGGCTTTTTGCACTTTTTCGTAACCCATCAGGTCGTACAGTGCGTCGTACAGGGGGCGCAGATAGGGGTCGACCTTCTGGGTCAGGTCGCCGGGCAAAAAGCCCAGGCGCTCGCCCGCTTCCACGGCGGGGCGGGTCAGCACAATGCGCTGCACGGCGCTGCGCTCCAGCGCATCCACGGCGCAGGCCACGGCCAAGTAGGTCTTGCCGGTACCGGCGGGGCCAATGCCAAAGGTGATGTCGTGCTCGGCAATGTTTTGCAGGTACAACGCCTGGTTGGGCGTGCGCGCACGCAGGTCGGCCCGGCGCGTGGTGAGCTGGATGGCGTCCGGGTTGACCTCGATCATCTCGGCATCGCCGGCAATCATCAGCTGCAGCGTTTCCTCTTTGATGGGGTCGTCGGCCATTTCATACAGCGCTTGCAGCAACTCCATGGCTTCCGTAGCCTTGGCCTTGGGGCCGTCCACCTTGAATTGCTCGTGGCGGTGCGCAATCTTGACCTGCATGCCCACTTCAATGGTGCGCAAATGGGCATCCGCAGGCCCGCACAGGTGGGTCAAACGGGTGTTGTTGTGGGGAGTGAAGGTGTGGCGCAAGATCACGCTGATAATTCCTCGCTAGGAAGACGCTGCAGCCGGGGCTGCAGCACAAAAAGGATCGCAATGATAGGCAAACTGACTGGAACCCTGCTGGAGAAGAACCCGCCCGAAGTCTTGGTGGACTGCCATGGTGTGGGGTATGAAGTGCAGGTGCCCATGAGCACGTTTTACAACTTGCCCAACCTGGGTGAAAAAATCAGCCTGCTGACGCACTTTATCGTGCGTGAGGATGCGCAGCTGCTGTATGGGTTTGCGACCGCACAAGAGCGTCAGACATTCCGCGCGCTGATCAAGATCACCGGCGTGGGCCCGCGCATGGCGTTGTCGCTGCTGTCCGGGCTGAGCATTGATGAGCTGGCCCAGGCCGTGGCCCTGCAGGAAGTGGGGCGGCTGGTGAAAGTGCCGGGCATTGGCAAGAAGACGGCGGAGCGTCTGCTGCTGGAGCTGAAAGGCAAGCTGGGCGATGCGGTGGTCACCGGTGCGGCGGCGGCACAAGTGAAAAGCGATGCGCAGTCCGACATCTTGCAAGCCCTGCTGGCGCTGGGCTACAACGACAAGGAAGCGGCCATTGGCCTCAAAGCCCTGCCTGCGGAGGTGGAGGTTTCCGACGGTATCAAGCTGGCCATCAAGGCTTTGACAAAGTAAGCGGCCATGAGTATCCACACCGAAGATTTTGGGGAGGACTTCGCGCCGGCCCCCGCGCGCAAGCCACGCGCCAAGGCCAAGCCCGCTGCGGACGTGCACGTGCCAGAGCCTGCGGTGCGCAGCAGCGCCATCTCGCCCGCGCCGGTCAATAAAAACGAAGAAGCGTTGGAGCGCGCCTTGCGCCCCAAGTTGCTGGATGAATACGTGGGCCAGGAAAAGGCGCGCGAGCAGCTGGAAATCTTCAT
>JAFAGF010000115.1 GCA_023422975.1 Pseudomonadota bacterium | reverse complement strand
AAGCGGTCGGCCACCACATCCAGCACTTTGACTTTTTCAGGGGGCGCAGCTTTGGGCTTTTTGCCTTTGGCGGGGGCTTCTGTGGGGGCTGCGGCGCGCTCGACTTCGCGCTCGGCCTGCACCTTGGTAAAGCCGCTGGCGGACAGCCATTGTTCCACCTCACCCTGGCTGGTGTTGGCGGGAAGCTCGACGGGGAAGGTCAGCGCAATGCGTGGGTCGCCCGCTTGCTCACAGCGCAGCTGCAAAGCGGTGAAGATGGTCTCGGCCGTGTCGTGCTGCACAGGCAGCGTGGTTTGCTGGTCAAACAGGTGCGCCGCGCGCGCAAACAGCAGTTTGAGGTGGTCGTTCAGCTCCGTCATCGTACCCACGGTGGAGCGAGAGTTGCGCACCGGGTTGGTCTGGTCAATCGCAATCGCGGGCGGCACGCCTTCCACGCGGTCCACGGCCGGTTTGTCCATGCGGTCCAGAAACTGGCGGGCATAGGCGCTGAAGGTTTCGACGTAGCGGCGCTGGCCTTCGGCAAACAGCGTGTCAAACACCAAGCTGGATTTTCCCGAGCCACTGGGGCCGGTGACTACGGTGAGTTCGCCCGTGCGGATGTCCAAATCAATGTTTTGGAGGTTGTGTTGGCGTGCGCCACGGATGCGAATCTGGCCTTGGGTCATGGTGTGCGTAGAAGAAGCAAAAATAAAGCGGCCAATCATTCTAGGCAGGTGGCTGTCGCCGGCCACTGTGCATGGCGAATGCGCATGCAGTTTCTGCAGGTAAACAAAAAGGGCTTGCCTGGTGAGGCAAGCCCTTGGCAGGCCACGACGTTGCGGATGCCGTCGGTTTCCGGTTTTATCTGCGCTTGGTTTCCAGTGCGCGGTTCAGGCCGAGTGCGAGCAAGGTGCAGATGGCACCAGACAGCAAGTACCCGCCCACTGCCACGGGGCCAAACCGCGAGGACAGGTACAGCGCGACCAAAGGCGCAAAAGCTGCCCCGAGCAACCAGGCAACATCGGCGGAATAGGCCGCGCCGACAAACCGGTATTTGCGCGAGAAGTTGGCGGTCACCGTGCCGGAAGATTGTCCGTAGGACAGGCCCAGCAACGCAAAGCCGATCAGGATGAACATGTTTTGCCCGGCGGTGCCGCCGTTGAGCAGCATGGGCGTCGCAAAGCTGAAGAGGCCTATCAGCACGGCCATGGAACCCAGTGTATTGCGGCGGCCAAAGCGGTCAGCCATCCAGCCGGACAGCACGACCGCAGCACAGGCAATCAATGCACCCAGCACCTGCATCCACAAAATGTGCGTGACTGCGGCATCGCCATACAGCGTCATCCACGACAAAGGGAAGACGGTCACCAGATGAAAGAGTGCAAAGCTGGCCAGCGCCGCCAAGGCGCCCAGAAAAACGTTGCGCCCTTCGCCGCTGCGAGCCATCTCAAAGGGGGCGGAGGGGGTCAGCTCCATGGTCTTGAACTGGTGGGTGTAGGACTCGTCGGCCACCAAACGCAGGCGGGCAAACAGGGCCACAACGTTGATAGCGAAAGCCACGCAGAAGGGATAGCGCCAACCCCAGCTGATGAACTCTTCGTGCGAGAGCTGGCTGTAGATGAAGGCAAACACCGCTGCAGCGGCGATAAAACCAATGGGCGCCCCCAACTGGCCAATCATGGCCCACCAGCCGCGTTTTTCGGCAGGTGCATTCAGCGCCAGCAGGGAGGGCAGTCCTTCCCAGGAGCCGCCAACGGCCAGGCCTTGTGCAATGCGCAAACCAACCAGCCACCAGATGGCCTGCACCCCAATGCTTTCATAGCTAGGCAACAGGGCAATCCCTACGGTGGCGCTGCCCAGCAAGAAGAGCGCGATGGTGAGTTTGGCTGCCATGCTCCAGCGGCGCTGTATTTCCATACCAATGAAGGTGCCGACGGGACGGGCAATGAATGCCAGTGCAAAGATCGAAAAAGCGGCCAGCATGCCTTCCAGCGGGGCGAAGAAAGGGAAGTAGACATAGGGAAACACCAGCACGCAGGCGATCCCGAAGACAAAGAAGTCAAAGTACTCAGAGGCTCGGCCAATGATGACGCCGGCTGCGATTTCTCCTGGGGTGATGTCTTCGTTGTGGTTCGCTGCGGCAAGTTGCCGGTCCATGGACGCTGTGTCCATAGGGTGTGGGGTGTGTGCAAAGCCAGTCATAGATGCATCGCTCCTCGGAAACAATGCACCACTTGTACGCGGCTTGATGCAGGTCAACAAGCGAGTTTTATCCGGCGGCGCTGTAGGAAAAGGGTTTGTCGCTACTTGCAAGCAACTTAAAAGGCGCAAAGACCACGCACTGGGCGTGGTGTTGGCTGTGGTTGGTTTGCCCCAAAATGGGGGTGCTCTTGACATTTATCAAGAACTTTTTCTTATTTCAGTATGTCCTGAAAAATCAAGGATTTAGACATTCTTTGACGGAAGTCTATTGACAGATTGGGGTGCTGGTTTCCTACATAAAGACAACACACGGCACTGCGTTGACCAGCATCAAGACGCAGGAAGATGGTCGACAAGAGTAAATTCAGTAGGTTTTGTAATCCGCGTTTACACCTAACAACGCGCGTTTTTCGCGTTCACAGCATGCCTAAATCCACGGAAACCCGCGGGCCAGTTTGGCTCGCTGCCGCGGCACTGCTTGCCACCCTCACCGGTTGCAGCAAAGCCGTCGTGCTTAATCCCGCTGGGGATATTGCTGCTCAGTCCGGCGATCTGGTAGTTACTGCCACCTTGCTGATGCTGATCATCATCGTCCCCGTGATCCTGCTGACTTTGCTGTTCGCCTGGAAGTATCGCCAGTCGAATACCGAGGCCGAGTACGACCCCGAGTGGCACCACTCGACCGCCTTGGAGCTGGTTATCTGGAGTGTGCCCCTGATCATCATCATTGCGCTGGGCGCATTGACCTGGATCAGCACCCACAAGCTGGACCCCTATCGTCCGCTGGACCGTATTTCCGAAACCAAGCCCTTGGATCCCAATGTCAAGCCTTTGGAAGTGCAAGTGGTGGCGCTGGACTGGAAGTGGATGTTCATTTATCCCGAGCAAGGTATTGCTACGGTCAATGAACTGGCTGCACCAGTGGATCGTCCTATCCGCTTCAAGCTGACGGCTTCGCACACCATGAGCGCGTTTTACGTGCCAGACCTGGCCGGCATGATCTATGCCATGCCCGGTATGCAGACGGAGCTGAATGGCGTGATCAACAAGGAAGGCGTTTTCAAGGGCTTGAACTCGCACTACAGCGGTGCAGGCTTCTCGGGCATGACTTTCAAGTTCCATGG
>JAFAGF010000072.1 GCA_023422975.1 Pseudomonadota bacterium | reverse complement strand
TTCACGCACCGCTGCGGGGTAAGCGCCCGTATCCGTATTGCCGGCGCGGCGCTGGAGGATGTCTTTCCAGGCATCGGTCAGTCGCACGATCATGCCGCGCACAGGCAGGCCATCGAAGAGGAATTTGTGGAGTTCAGACACGCTGTGTGTATCCCAATCAGTGATTGCTAAAAACCAGGCCTTAGCCCAGTTTGCGCAAACCCGCCCTAAAGCGGCGCGCGTTATCAATATAGTGCTGCGCGCTTTGGCGCAGACCTTGTATTTGCTCAGGCGTGAGCTGCTTGACGACCCTGGCAGGGCTTCCAATGATCATTGATCCATCCGGAAACTCTTTGCCTTCGGTCACCAAGGCACCCGCTCCGACCAAGCAGTTTTTGCCAATTTTCGCCCCATTCAGCACGATGGCACCAATACCGATGAGGCTCTCATCGCCAATCGTGCACCCATGCAGCATGACCTGATGCCCAACCGTCACATGTCGGCCAATGACCAAAGGCATGCCCAAATCTGCGTGCAGCACACTGGCATCTTGCACGTTGGAGCCCTCACCAATCGTAATGCTGGAGGTATCCCCGCGCACTACCGTGCCAAACCAGACGCTGGCATCCGCGCCCAACTGCACCTCCCCCATCACCTGGGCGCTGTCTGCCACCCAGGCACTTTCAGCGATTTGGGGCTCCACACCATCCAATGCGTACACAGCCATCTTGTCTCCTCTTTTTTGTGCTGTCAGGAAAATACAATTGTAGGTATGGAGCTACGACAACGCGCCCTTGAGGTTTTGTGCCTTTGCGACCCTTTTGAAAAAGCCGATGCTGTCATGCAGATGCATGCGCAAGCGCCGCAGTGGCGCATTGCCGCACACGCACCGCTGCTGCCAGCGGGCACCGTTTTGCCCGGCCACCCCGCTCGCCCAGCCTTGATGCATCACACCGCTGTGGCCCGCCGCTCGCCTGCCACGCAAGAAGGCCGTGTCATCCTGATGCATGCGATTGCGCACATTGAGTTCAACGCTATCAACCTGGCGCTGGATGCCATCTGGCGTTTTGATGACATGCCGCCCCCCTACTATCTGGATTGGCTGCAAGTTGCGGGTGAAGAGGGCAAGCACTTTCTACTTATCCGTCACTGGCTGCAAGCGCAGGGTCATGACTATGGTGACTTTCCAGCCCACCAAGGTCTGTGGGCCATGTGTGAGAAAACCGCACAAGATGTGACCGCACGCATGGCCTTGGTGCCCCGCACCATGGAAGCACGCGGTCTTGATGCCACACCACAAATCCAAGCCAAGCTGCGCCAAGTCGGCACCCCTGATGCATTGGCCGCAGTGGATGTGCTGGACATCATCTTGCGCGAAGAGGTCGGCCACGTCGCAATAGGAAACGATTGGTATCGTTTCTTATGCCAGCGCAATAATCTGGAACCGCATTCGCACTACACTGCACTTACGCAGCAGTATGAAGCGCCGCGCCCCCGCCCTCCCTTCAACACCGCAGCTCGTCAAGCAGCGGGATTCACTGAAGAAGAAATTGCTTGGCTGGAACAGCATTGAACCGCTGCCATCAGCTGCATACATCACCTGACGCTTTCCCTGAAGACATGTCCGTTACCTCTGCCTCTTTGCCTACCACCCCGCCGGTTGCAGCCCCTCATGGCTCTTCCATGATTGCACGGCAGGCCATTGTGGACATTGACAAGACGGTCATCGGGTATGAGCTGTTCAACCGCTCCCGTGCACCTGCCGAGCACACGGCCGCAACAGACGTCCTCTTGCTTTTCACCGCCCTGTCGCACGCAGGCAGCGAAGACCTGGTGGGCACCAAGCTGCTGTTTGTAAACAGCACCCATGAAAGCTTGGCGGGCGGGCACCTGGAGCTGCTCAATCCAGAAAAAGTCGTACTGGAGGTAGAGCCGCTGGGCCATGTAGCGGCCTCAGAGACCGTGGCACGTCTGCCTATCTTGCGTGCCCTGCGCGAGCGCGGCTTCAAGCTCTCGTTCAACCACACCGTCCTCGAGTCCGCGTACAACGCGTGGCTGCCCTTGGCCGACTACATCAAACTGGACTTGAACGTACTGCGCCCTGAGCAACTGGCTGTCTTGGTGAGCTACGCTGCACGCCACAGCAAAGCCCAACTGATTGCCACCAAGGTCGAGACGCAAGAGCAGTTTGATTTACTCAAAAGCATTGGTGTTTCCCTGTTTCAGGGGTACTGGTTCTCGCGCCCATCGGTGGTCGAAGCCAAATTGCTGGCTCCGAACCAGGTCAGCATCATTCAACTCATCAATTTGCTGCGCCGCCAAGCCAGCACCGACGAGATTGAAGAGGTGCTCAAAAAAGATGCAGGCCTGGCTTTCAACCTGATGCGCCTGATCAACTCCGCAGGTTTTGGCAACGCACGAGAGATCACTTCATTTCGGCAAGCCGTGATGATCATGGGCTTGAAAAAGCTCTTTCGCTGGGCAGCGCTGCTGCTGACCGCTTCCAAGTATGGCAATACCAGCCCTGCCGTCGGCCACACAGCGGTGATCCGTGGCCGCTTGATGGAATTGCTGGCACTGGAATTCATGAGCGAGGAAGAGGCTGAGCAAGCTTTCGTTGTGGGTATTTTTTCTTTGCTGGATGTCATGCTGAGCATCCCCATGCAAGACGCCCTGCACCTGATCAATGTGCCGAATGCAGTGCGCCAAGGCCTGCTCTCCCATGAAGGTATTTTTGGTGAGCTGCTGCGTTTGGCTGAGGCCTGTGAAAGCAGCAATGACGAAGCATTTGATCAATACGCCTCCGCACTCAACCTCACCAGCCAGCAAATCAACTGGGCCCACTTGCAAGCACTGGCTTGGTGCGACCAGATCACCCAGTAAGCCAAGAGCTAACAATCTCTGATCAGCCAGCTTTGGCTGAACTGTCTCTACAAGCAAACACATTTGCTTGCCTCACATGCAAAGAGCTACATTTACAGGCTAAGCTGCCTGTATCGCGTAACGCCCCATGAATTCTGTGAACAACACTTCTGCCTTAGCACCCAGCTTGCCTGCGGGCATCACTGACGATTCCGTTTCCATGGTCGGCCGCCAAGCCATCCTGAACGAGCGCCGCGAAGTGTTTGGCTATGAGTTGTTTGACCGCTCCACCGCAGCAGATGCCCACACCGCTGCCAGCGATGCAGCCATGCTGTTCAATGCGCTCTCCTACGCGGGCACTGAGGCTCTGGTAGGGCGCAAGCTGGTTTTCATCAACTGCACCCACGAAAGCCTGCGTGGCGGCCACCTGGAACTGATTCACCCTGATAAGGTGATCCTGGAAATTCCTACGCTGGGTGAAGAAGCTACAGCGGCAGAAATTGCCGCAGCCATTCCACTTTTTGAAGGCTTGCGCCAGCGCGGTTTTCGCTTAGCCTTTGACCAGAATTTGCTGCGTCGCGCTTATGTCAACTGGTTGCCCATGGCGAGCTTCATCAAGCTCGACATGCTGACTTTTCCATTGGAAAACGCACAAGCGCTCGTCAAGTTTGCGCGCACGCACACCATGGCGCAAATCGTGGCAGAAAAGGTGGAAACCCAGGCACAGTTCGAACATATGCATGAACTGGGGGTCAAGCTTTTTCAAGGTTTTTGGTTTGCAAAACCAGACCTAGTGCACACCCGTACTGTGCGCCCCTCGCAAGCCATCATCTTGCAATTGATTAATTTGGTGCGCAACCAAAGCAGCACCGCAGAGATTGAAGAGCTGCTGAAGAAGGACCCCACACTGTCTTTCAACCTGCTGCGCTTCATCAATTCTTCAGGGTTTGGTCTGTCCTGCGAAATCACCTCATTCCGCCATGCGGTGATGATTCTGGGCCTCAAAAAGCTATTTCGCTGGGCGGCATTGCTCATGACCACCTCACGCACTGGTGGCAGTGCGCCTGCCGTGGGGCAAACCGCCGTGGTGCGCGGCAGGCTCATGGAGTTGCTGGCCTCCGAATTGCTGCCTGCCGAAGAAACCGATAACGCTTTTGTGGTTGGTGTGTTTTCTTTGCTGGACACCATCTTGGGCATTCCCATGGACCAGGCCTTGAACTCGATCGCCTTGCCGCAGCCAGTGGTTGACGCGTTGATCCACAAGACTGGCGTGTACGCGCCCTTCCTCGAGTTGGTACTTGCATGCGAAAGCGGTGATGAAGAAGCCTTTGCACGCAACTCCGATGCCTTGCACCTGTCCAACCACCAAGTGAACTGGGCGCATCTGCAGGCGCTGGCCTGGGCAGACACCCTCAGCGAGTGACCGAGGTTTGCACCCATAAAAAAGCCACCTGATCGGTGGCTTTTTTATCCAAGCTTATGCAGATTCTTTAATTGGCATGCAAATTTGCCGCCTTCACAATGCGCGCATTGTTGGCTGATTCCTGTGCAATCTGACGCGCGAAAGACTTGGCATCACCACCCGTTGGAACATTGTCTGAAGCCTTGAGTTTGGCCTGAATATCAGGACTGGCCAAAGCCTTGTTGAACTCCTGATTCAAGCGCTGAAGCACCGCTGAGGGCACGTTTGCAGGCGCAAAAATACCGAACAAAGATGTGGAATTCGCCTCAGGAAAACCCAGCTCCGCCAGCGTAGGAACTTCAGGCAACGATTCCAGACGCTTGGGGGCACCCACAGCTAGCGGCTTGAGTTTGCCAGCCTGAATATGCTGCATCACAGTGGGGCCCGCGTTGGTCGAGAGCACTTCATACTGTGCCCCCAATGCATCGTTGAGCTGCTGCCCACCACCCTTGTAAGGAATGTGCGTGATATCCACCTTGCCGGTGTACTTCACTTGCTCCAGCACGATATGCCCCAAAGAAGCCAGCCCTGCTGTTGCCCAACGCACAGTACCAGGGTTGCGCTTAGCTTGTGTCAGCAAATCCTTGAAGTTCTTCGATGGTTCTGCCGTGGTTGCCAAAATCAGTACGGGTGAATACATCACGCTCACCACGGGAACCAAGTCCTTCAGGGGATCGAAAGGCACGGCACCCAAGTGCGGATTCAAAGCCACCGGGCTGATTGCCGAGAAACCGATCGTGTAACCATCTGGCGCAGATTTGGCCACCATATCCAGACCAATCGCACCGCCTGCACCCGCCTTGTTCTCCACCACGATGGGCGTCGACAGTTGCACACTGAGCTTTTCACCCAAAGCCCGGGCCACCACGTCACTCACACCACCGCCAGGGTAGGACACCACTATGCGAATAGGCTTGCTCGGCCACTGTGCCGTGTCTGCCCAAGAAACCAAAGGAGCTGCTGTTGACAACAACGCAGCAGCCATCAAACCTCGCCGCAAGGCATTAATCATCGTTAGTCCGGATTGACAAATAAAAATACATTCTGCCTCAGAATTAAATTCACTTAATAGGCATCAATAATTCTTATCCACGAGGATGGTGCTGCGCATGCAACTGCTGCAGGCGCTCTCGGGCCACATGGGTATAGATGGTGGTGGTAGAGATGTCCGCATGCCCCAGCAGCATCTGCACCACACGCAAGTCGGCGCCGTGATTGAGCAGATGCGTTGCAAAAGCATGGCGCAAGGTATGCGGAGACAAAGGTGCCGTGATACCGGCAAGCTGCGCATACTTTTTCACCAGCATCCAGAACATCACGCGCGTCATGGCGCTACCGCGCTGGGTGACAAACAAATCACTGGTTGTCTGCCTGCCCAGAATTTCTTGCCGGGCTTGCTGCAAAAAACGTTGCAACCACGATTGCGCCTCTTGTCCAAACGGCACTAAACGCTCTTTGCGCCCCTTACCTTCCGTGCGCAACACCCCTGCGTTCAGGTCCACATGGTGTACCTGCAACCCCACCAGTTCACTCACACGCAGGCCACTGGCATACATCAACTCCAGCATAGCCCGGTCGCGCAGCCCCAAGGGCGTGCTTGTATCGGGCGCAAGCAGCAGCGCTTCCACCTGATCCTGCGTCAGCGTGTGGGGCACGCGCAAAGGTCGCTTGGCTGCCAACAAACGCACCGTAGGATCGTCGCTCCGCCGGTTTTCACGCAAAGCCCAGTGGAAAAAACGCCGCAGCACACTCAAGCCTCGATTGCTGGAGACGGCCTTCACGCCCAGCGCATGCCGCTGCTGAATAAATGCCTGCAAATCCGGCTCTTGGGCCTGCAGCAAAGCGCATGCTCCCGGTGACGCTGCCAGAAACTGTGCACAGGCCATCACATCACGGCGGTACGCTTGCAGCGTATTGGCAGACAAGCCGTCTTCCAAAAACAAAGCCTCGATAAAGTCGTCAATCACCGTCACACTGGCTTGAAGCGCTGCATCATTCATCGCTGCATTGTGGCGAAAAAAAAGGCGCTACACCTTCGCGTGCAACGCCTTTTTGCATGGACAGCCCCGCTTTATTCCAGCGTGAGCTTTTGCTCGACCACTACCTTGCGGTAAATCTCGTACTCCGTCTTGATTTGCTGGGCAAATTCTTCGGGCGAGTTTCCAATCACCAGAGAACCCGTATCCGCAATACGCTTGCGCACGGCCGGATCCTGCAGCACTTTTTTCACTGCGGCATTGATCTTGTCCACCACATCTTTTTGCATGCCTTTGGGGCCCAAAATGCCGTAGAAGGCCATGCGATTCACAGGCTCCAGGCCCACTTCCTTGAAGGTGGGAACATCTGGCAAAACCTCCAAGCGCTGGGGCGCGGCCACCGCAATGGCCATCAAACGCTTGTCTTTGATAAAAGGCAGCGCCGAAGGCAAGTTATCCAGAATGATCGGCACCTGCCCGGCCACCGTGTCGTTCAGCGCGGGGCCCGCACCACGGTAGGGAATGTGGGTGATGAAAGTACCCGTCAGGTTTTTGTACAGCTCCATCAGCATGTGCTGAATGCCGCCAGTACCCGATGAGGCATAGGCGTACTTGCCTTGGCCTGCCTTCAAAGTGGCCAGAAAACTCTTGTGATCCGGGGCGCTGAACTTGGGGTTGATGGCCAGTACATTGGGCGTGGCCGCCACATTGATGATCGGCGTGAAGTCCGTCAACGTGTTGTAGGGAATCTTGGGGTTGATGGCTGGATTGGTGGCCGTGGAAGACACGGTGGCAATCCCCAGGTTGTAGCCATCAGGCGCGGCGCGCGAAGTCTCCAGTGCACCAATCACACCGCCGCCGCCGCCTTTGTTTTCCACAATCACAGGCTGCCCCAGCTCTCGGCTCAGGGGGTCTGAAATCACGCGGGCGATGATGTCGGTCGTGCCACCTGGTGCAAAAGGCACCAACAGCTTGATAGGCTTGGAGGGGTAGGCCTGAGCCATAGCGGTGGTGCCCACCAAGGCCAGTGCCAACCCGATACAGGTACGACGATGCATAGTGACTGATCTCCTTTGCTTTGTAAGTTTGTGTTTGGAAATCAATGCTAGTTGAGTGACCGCTTTTGCAGGATCGCTGAAAAGCACTTTTTCCTACGGAAATTCCCTTAGCTCCAAAGTGGTGCGCAACGCTGTCACTTCGGTGCCAAATTCCGGGATGCACAAGGCCTTGGTGGCCAAAGAAGCAGGTAATCTCTGCGTCCGTGAACTACGCCCAGCTCCTTTTTCCAGACTTTGCCCTGATCCTGTTGGGCTATCTGCTTTGCCGCTTCAGCCCCCTGAACCGCCCTATCTGGCAAAGCGCCGAAGCGCTGGTGTACTACCTGCTGTTTCCGGTGCTGCTGTTTCACTCCATTGTCAAAAGTCCGCTGGACTGGGGTGCCACCTCCAGCCTGATTGCAGCGGGCATTACGTCGGGCTTGGTCGGTATCGGACTGGCTTACAGCCTGCCGTGGTGGCCCGGCTTGCGCAAGCACATCACGGCCCGCGACCACGCCAGTGCCGCGCAGGTGGCGTTTCGCTTTAACTCATTCATCGGCCTGGCGCTGGCCGATCGCCTGGCGGGCGCACAAGGGCTGTTCTTTATTTCGGTACTGATTGGGTTTTGCGTGCCGATGTTCAATATTGCAGCCGTGTGGCCCATGGCGCGCGAGAGCAAGCAAAGCTTTTGGGGCCAGTTGGTTCGCAACCCGCTGATCGTGGCCACGGTGTGCGGCTTGGCCACCAATTTACTGGGCTTTCGCATGCCGCAATGGCTGGAGCCGCCCGTAGCGCGCATTGGCGCTGCATCGATTGCCCTAGGCTTGATGTCGGCCGGTGCAGGCATGCAGCTGGGCCTACTGACCCACGCCAAGCGCCTGAGTGTAGGCGTGCTGGGCATTCGCCACGCTTTGCAGCCGTTGGTTGCGCTAGCGGCCATTCACCTGTTTGGCTTGCAAGGCGACCAGGCTTTGATCCTGCTGCTGTTTTCTGCCTTACCCACCGCCTCCACCTGCTATGTACTGGCCGCGCGCATGGGCTACAACGGCCCGTATGTGGCGGGACTGGTGACGCTGTCTACCATCATGGGCGTCGTCAGCTTGCCCTATGCACTGTCGCTCGTGCCTTGAAGGCTTGCACCCAAGCCAAGCTGATACTTTTGATAGCTGCTTGCGCCTGTTAAACCTTCACTTCCAATAGATAACATATTGAAGTCATTGAAAATAAAGCCCTAGCAGCTCACTTTTTCTGCATTCCCCTGTGCCAATGCCCATTGCACGTGTTCACGCACCACACTGCTTTCATGCCCAGCACGTGCATGCAGCGCCGCGCGCAGGACATGCGCATCCTCCGCAGCCAGCCCTGCTGCATTGAGCGCATTGCCCAGCGCCACCGCAATATTGCGCAGCCAGCGCACATGGCCAATGCGGCGGATGGGGCTGCCCTCGGTACTGCGCAAGAACGTGGCCTCGTCCCAGCCGAACAACTGCACCAGTGTGCTGCCCACCATGGCGCCGCGCACGTCAAAGTCAGGCAGTGTGCTGCGCTGGGCAAACTTGTTCCACGGGCACGCCAGCTGGCAATCGTCACAGCCGTAGATGCGGTTGGCCAGCAAGGGGCGCAGCTCCACGGGAATGGCGCCATCGTGCTCAATCGTCAGGTAAGAAATGCAGCGGCGCGCATCCACACGGTGCGGCGCCACGATGGCACCCGTGGGGCAGGCGTCGATACAACTGCTGCAGCTGCCGCAGTGCGCGGTCACGGGCGCCGTCTCTGGCAGCGCCATGTCTACATAAATTTCACCCAAGAAAAAGGTGGAGCCTGCATCACGGTTCAGCACCAGCGTGTGTTTACCCCGCCAGCCTTGGCCGCTGCGGCGGGCCAGCTCTGCCTCCATCACCGGGGCAGAGTCGGTGAATGCACGGTGGCCCAGCGGCCCCACCTCTTGCGCAATGCGCTCTGCCAGCTTTTGCAGACGGCTGCGCAGCACCTTGTGGTAGTCGCGCCCACGGGCATAGACCGAGACGATGGCCTCTTGCGGGCGCTCTAGCCGCGCCCACTCCACCGCCTGCCAGTCTGCGGGCGTCGCCGCCGGCAAATAATCCATGCGGGCGGTAATCACACTGACCGTGCCCGGCACCAGCTCTGCAGGGCGTGCACGCTTGAGGCCGTGCGCTGCCATATAGTCCATGCTGCCGTGAAAGCCTGCATGCAACCATTGCAGCAGCCCGTCCTCTGAAGAGGACAAATCCACGCCGGACACGCCAATTTGGGAAAATCCCAGTTCGCGGGCCCAGTCCTGTATCAGAGGAACCAATTGACTGCTGCACACCATAACCCTGCAATTGTAGAAAGCGCCAGCGCTGATATGCGCATACTGACCTGGCAAGACGAGGCTGCCACTGCGGCTTTTGCCGCACAACTGGCCGCCTTGCCCGAGGTGCGCAATGCCTTCATCACCTTGCATGGCGATTTGGGCGCAGGCAAAACCACCTTCGTGCGCCACTTGCTGCGCAGCCTGGGTGTGCAAGGCCGCATCAAAAGCCCGACCTACGCCGTGGTAGAGCCCCATGAGGTACCCGCGCTGAACATCTGGCACTTTGACTTCTACCGCTTTGACGATCCGCGCGAATGGGAAGATGCAGGTTTTCGTGACATTTTTGCCAGCGAGGGGCTGAAACTGGCAGAATGGCCAGAAAAGGCTGCTTCGCTGACACCGCCAGCGGATTTAGCTATTTATATTGAAGCAATCGACGAAACCCAACGCCGCGTCACCCTGCGCACCAGCACAGAGTGTGGACGGCGCTTGCTGCAGCACTGGCCCCAATGAGCGACGACGCCGCGCACCCTCTATTTACCGCCTACCGCCCTAACCGCCGCTCCTTGCTTCAAGCAGGTAGCTTGGCGCTGCTGCTGGCGGGCAAACAACAAATCGCTTTTGGTGCCAGCATCATGGCGGTGCGCGTGTGGCCTGCGGAAGATTATTCGCGCGTCACTCTGGAATCCGACGTGCCCTTGGTGGCCAAGCAAACGCTGATCGAATCCCCCCCGCGCCTGGCCGTGGATATTGAAGGGCTGCAACTCAACAGCGCGCTCAAAGAGCTGGTTGCCAAAGTGCGGCCCGACGACCCCAACATTGCGGCCATCCGTGTGGGGCAGAACGCCCCCAATGTGGTGCGTCTGGTCATCGACCTCAAGCAAGAGGCCGTGCCACAAGTCTTCACCCTCAAGCCTGTAGCCGCCTACCAGCACCGACTGGTGTTTGACCTGTACCCGTCCAAAGCGGTCGATCCACTGGAGGCACTGATCCAGGAGCGCTTGCGCGATGCCAGCCCCAGCTCCAACCTGCCCCCCGCTTTGACGCCACCGGCAGACCATGTGGCATCGCACGATCCTTTGGGTGATTTGATTGCCAAGCACAGCAGCGGGGGAAGTGCACCGGCTGAACCCGCACCGTCCACCCCGGCCGCCAGCAACACCCAGGTAGCGCAGGCCCAGCCACCTGCCAAAACCCCCAGCAAAACGCCTGGGGCCTCTGCCACCGCCAGCCCCGCCCCCACTTCGCGCAAAACCGATCGCATTATCATCGTGGCACTTGACCCCGGACACGGTGGCGAAGACCCGGGTGCCATCGGACCCAAAGGCACCTACGAAAAAGACGTGGTGCTCAAGATAGCGAAATTGCTGCGTGACCGCATCAACCGCAGCACCATCAATGGAAGCCCCATGCGCGCCTATATGACGCGCGATGGCGACTTTTTCGTTCCCCTGGGCGTGCGTGTGCAAAAAGCACGCCGCGTGCAGGCCGACTTGTTCATCAGCATTCACGCCGATGCCTTCACCAGGCCTTCCGCCAATGGCGCCAGCGTGTTTGCCCTGAGCCAAAAAGGTGCAACCAGTACGGCTGCGCGCTGGCTGGCCAATAAAGAAAACCAGGCCGACCTGGTGGGCGGCATCAACGTGCGCAGCCAGGACAAAACCGTGCAACAGATGCTGCTGGACATGAGTACCACGGCGCAGATCAACGACAGCCTCAAGCTGGGCACGGCACTGCTCACCCAAATTGGCAGTTTTGCCAAGCTGCACAAACCCCGCGTAGAGCAAGCGGGGTTTGCCGTGCTCAAAGCCCCGGACATTCCCAGCGTACTGATTGAAACTGCATTCATCAGCAACCCTGCAGAAGAGCAAAAACTGCGCAGCGCGTCCTACCAGAACAAGCTGGCAGACGCGATGATGGCGGGCATCCGCCAGTACTTCATCAAGAACCCACCGCTGGCACGTTCACGCTCCGTCTAAGCACTGCGCGCACGGCGGCAGGCCTGCAAAAGATGAAGCCTTTTGGCCTACAGCCCTGCGACCACCTCCCCGACGCCACTTTTTCGCTCACGGCCCCAAACTCAAGACGTGTTTTCAAACAAGGAGTGCGTGATGAAAAAGCCTCTAACTTCCACCGCTTTGGCCCTGCTTGCCAGTGCTGCATTGCTGGGCGGCTGCGCCAACAACCAACAACTGGGCACCGGCGTGGGCGCGGTAGCAGGGGGCGTGGTGGGTGATGCGGTCATTGGTGGCACCTTGGGCACCCTAGGCGGTGCGGCAGCCGGTGCGGTGATCGGCAACCAAATTGGCAAAAACCAGGACAAAAAATAACCATCGTTTGTGCCGCTCGCACATAAAAAATGCCGACATAGGGTCGGCATTTTTTATGGCAACTTCTGTGCGCCCCAAACTTAACTGGAATGCTGCTGGCGCCCAGTTTTCCAGCCACCATAAAGTGCCGCCACACCCGGAATCAAGATCAGCGCCCAAATGATTTTTTCCAGGTGCTCTCGCACCCACAGCAAATTACCAAAGAAGTAGCCTGCCGACACAATGCCCAGCACCCACAGCAATGCGCCAGACACATTGAACACCGTGAACTTGCCCCG
>JAFAGF010000057.1 GCA_023422975.1 Pseudomonadota bacterium | reverse complement strand
CCGTGCCGCAGGCAGGCTTGAACGGGCGGTGTGGTTACCAGCCGCGCGGCAAGGTGCTGGGCGGTAGCAGCTCTATCAATGCCATGATTTATCTGCGTGGGCAGCCGCAGGACTATGACCATTGGGCGGTGCAAGGCAATCCCGGGTGGGCTTGGGAGGATGTCCAACCTTGGTTTTTGAAGGCGGAGCACAATGAGCGCGGCGCAGGCGATTTTCATGCCGAAGGCGGCCCACTGAACGTTGCAGATTTGCTGCAGCCCAATAGTTTGAGTCAGGATTTTGTCGAAGCGGGCGTGCAGGCAGGGTTTGTGCGCAATCCAGACTTCAATGGCCGCAGCCAAGAAGGTGTGGGGCTCTATCAAGTGACCCAGAAAAATGGGGAGCGATGCAGCGCTGCGAAGGCTTATCTCACGCCGCACCTGGCGTGTCCCAATTTGCAGGTACGCACAGGTGCACAAGTACTGCGCATTGTGCTGGCCGCCACAGCCGACGGGTTGCGCGCAACGGGTGTGGAGTATCTGCGTGCTGGTGTGTGTCATACCGTGCATGCGCGCCGTGAGGTGCTGTTGAGTGCCGGCGCCTTGCAGTCGCCACAGATTTTGATGCTGTCTGGTGTCGGCCCTGCACCGCATTTGGCGCAGGTGGGGGTACAAGTGTTGCACCATCTGCCAGGGGTAGGAGAAAACCTGCACGACCATCTGGACGCGCTTTTGGTAGCCGATGCGCCTGGGCTGACGCAGTCCTTCGGCCTGTCTGCTGCCGGCATGATGCATATGGCGCAAGGTGCATGGCAGTGGCACAGCAAACGCACTGGTAGGTTGACCACCAACTTTGCGGAAGCGGGGGCTTTTTTGAAAAGCAGCCCCGAAGAGGCTACCCCCGATTTGCAACTGCATTTTGTGGTCGCCAAACTCATTGATCATGGGCGACAAACCGTCTGGGGGCATGGGTTCTCCTGCCATGCGTGTGTGTTGCGCCCACAAAGCCGTGGCACGGTCAGGTTGCGCAGTGCAGATCCTCTGACATTGCCTGCGATCGATCCTAATTTTTTGGCGGTAGAAGACGATTTGCAGCGCACGGTCCAGGGTGTACAAATCATGCGCCGCATCTTGGCGCAACCTGCTTTGGCAAGGCATGGCGCGCAAGAATTACCACATTCCGCCAGTGCGCAAACCCCAGCGCAAATTGCACAGTGGGTGCGGCAAGCGGCAGACACGATTTACCACCCGGTTGGGACTTGTCGCATGGGAACAGCGCCTATGGATGTCGTAGATAGCCAGCTGCGTGTGCATGGTGTGCGGGGGCTGCGGGTCGTGGATGCTTCGATTTTTCCGCGTATTCCCAGTGGTAATACCAACGCACCGACGATCATGGTTGCGGAAAAAGCAGCACATATGGTGCTGAGTGCTGCCCAGTCAGAGATTGCTGTCGCTTGAAGCTTGGGGTTGGGTGAACCGTGGTCGTCAAGTCGCCTTGCAGAGTTCCGATTGAAGGTTGACCAAAGTCAAGGCGAGTGGTTTTGAATTTGGTGGAAGTCATGCTTTTCCAGAGAATGGCAGTAGATACAAGCTGTAACTCTCTGATGAGGTGAATGTGACTGCCGAGAATATTCAGACAGACCTGCAGGCCGAGGCCGCACAGGCATTGGATGACCGTGTACGTGCCGCCCTGAGTGCGACAACCATGGGCCTATCTCCTGTGGCGCTGGGGCTTGCGACGGCAGACTGGTGGATGCACTTGGCATCTTCCCCGGGCAAGCAAATGACGCTGGCGCAACGTGCCTTCCATCTGGCGCAGCAAGCTGCACAGTCCAGTGTGCAAGCCGCAGGTGAGCGCGATGCGCGGTTCAAAGATGCAGCGTGGCAGCAGTGGCCCTATAACGTCATGAAAGAGGGTTTCAAGGCGAGTGATAGCTGGTGGCGCGAGGCTGCGCAGGTCGAAGGGATGACGCGCCATCACCGTCAGTTGATGGATTTCTTTGCGCGCCAGTGGATGGATGCCCTGGCACCCTCTAACTGGGCGGCCACCAACCCCGAGGTGCTGGCGAAGGCCAAAGAAACGGGGGGCGAGAGCTTGCGCAAGGGCTTTGAGTTGTTCATGCAAGACCAGCAAGCAGCGCACAAAGCCAAAGCCGATACACCGGCAGAAGAGCTGGAGCCGTTGGAGTTTGCAGTCGGCAAAGACGTGGCTTGCACACCTGGCAAAGTGGTGTTTCGCAATCACTTGATCGAGTTGATTCAATACAGCCCCAGCACAGACAAAGTGCTGCCTGAGCCTGTGCTGATCGTGCCGTCATGCATCATGAAGTACTACATTTTGGATTTGTCGCCGCACAACTCCATGGTGAAGTACCTGGTGGGCCAAGGGCACACGGTGTTTATTGTGTCTTGGCGCAACCCGGATGCATCAGACCGTGACTTGAAGATGCAGGACTATTTGAGCTCCGGTGTATTGCAGGCGATGGCGGCAGCCAAGGCGGCAAGTGGTGCGCCAAGCATTCACACCGTGGGCTATTGCCTAGGTGGCACGTTCTTGGCGATTGCGGCGGCTGCTTTGGGGCGCTTGAAGCGCAAGAAAACACGCACAGCCAAAGAGCAGGCCTTGATTCCTGCCGACATGCCAGCGCTCAGCTCAGTCATTTTGCTGGCCGCGCAAACCGATTTTTCCGAGCCCGGCGAGCTGGGTGTATTTATTGACGAGGCGCAGTTGGCTAACTTGCGCCAGAGCATGAATGAAAAGGGGTACCTGTCTGGCAAGCAAATGGGGGGATCTTTCCAGTTTCTGGCCTCTAAGGACTTGGTGTGGTCGCGCAACACGCGACGCTATCTGATGGGCGAGGATGACGCCAGCTTTGATTTGATGAGCTGGAATGCTGACCAAACCCGTTTGCCTGCACGCATGCACAACGAATACCTGACGTCACTGTTCTTGAACAATGCATTGGCGGCGGGGCAGTACCGCTTTGCGGGTGCCACGGTGGCATTGATGGATATCGACGCGCCGATGATGGTGGTGGGCACCACGCGGGATCACGTGTCTCCTTGGAAGTCGGTATACAAAATTCATTTGCAAACCGACACCCACGTCACCTTCGTACTGGCTGCGGGGGGGCATAACGCCGGCATTGTTTCAGAGCCGGGGCGCCCGCGCCGTAGCTACCAAATTGCTAGCGTGGAAGATGGTGCCGGGTGGACTGATCCGGATGACTGGGCTGCGCAGACCCCCGTGGTGCAAGGCTCATGGTGGGAAGCGATGGATCAGTGGATCAAGCAGCGCTCAGGAGCGCCTATCAAAGCCAAGCCGATCAAGGTCGAGCACGTGGTGTGCGATGCGCCCGGCGAGTACGTCATGGTGCGCTACGCAGATTGATAACCCCATTCAGGATCGCGCAATAGTTGTAGCAAGGCAGCACCTTGGGTGCTGCCTGTTTTTTACACAAAATAAAGAGGGAGTGATGAGATGACGAATGCAGCAGCATTTAGCTTGGCTGGCAAAAAAGGGTTGGTGCTGGGGGTGGCCAATGAGCGCTCTATCGCTTGGGGCTGT
>JAFAGF010000047.1 GCA_023422975.1 Pseudomonadota bacterium | reverse complement strand
CCATCAGCACAGATTACGTGCGTCTGTACAAGGCGTTGGGGGGCGGCTGGCAGCCGCTGAATGTCGAGGGACAGCCCATAGAAACAGCTGCAGTGCAGCCTTAAAGATTCAACGGAAAACGAACAATGCGTAAAAAAACATCCGCCAGTACTTCTCAAGACGTGCACGACCTTTTAGGCGATGGCCTGACCCGCCGTTGGTGGCAAAACCCCACCATCTGGATTGGCGCTGTGGCGGTCGCTGGGGCCATTGGTGGCTATCTGGTGTGGCAAAACCATCAGGCAGCCAATGCCAAGCCCGTGTATGTGGCCCAAGAAGTCAAACGCGGCAACTTGTCGATCACGGTCGCGGCCAATGGCACATTGCAGCCCACGCGCACGGTGAATGTGGGCTCTGAACTGTCAGGTACGGTGCGCAATGTGCTGGTGGACGTGAACGATGCCGTCAAAAAAGGCCAGGTGCTGGTGGAGTTGGATACCGACAAGCTGAATGCACAATTGAACCGCTCTAAAGCATCGGTAGCTTCTGCCCTGGCCCGCTTGCAGCAGTCCCAAGCGACGCTCAAAGAAGCACGCTCCAATTTGGCAAGACTCGAAGAGGTGTACCGCATCTCGGGGGGGAAAGTGCCTTCCGCTGCAGAAATGGATACGGGGCGCGCCGCTGTGGACCGGGCGATCGCAGATGAGGCGGCATCGCGCGCTTCGGTCGATGATGCCAAGGCAGCCTTAAAGACCGATGAAACGAATCTGTCCAAGGCCTCGATCAAATCGCCCATTGACGGCGTCATCCTGACCCGCAGCGTAGACCCAGGCAATGCGGTGGCTGCTTCCTTGCAAGCCGTGACTTTGTTTACGGTGGCGGAAGACTTGAAGCAACTGCGATTGGAGGTCTCGGTGGATGAGGCAGATATTGGACAGGTGCAAGAGGGCCAGCGTGCCAGCTTTACGGTCAGCGCCCATCCTTCGCGCACTTATCCCGCCAAAGTCACGCGCGTGGACTATGGCTCTACCAAGACCGATAACGTGGTGACCTATCTAGCGCGCCTGCAAGTGCGCAATGAAGATTTATCGTTGCGCCCTGGCATGACCGCCTCAGCGACCATTCGCTCCAACGAGCGCAGTGATGTGCTGCTGGTGCCCAATGCGGCGTTGCGCTTTACGCCTGTGGGCATGACCGCGCCAGCGGCCACGAATGGTGCTTCGGCTGAAGGCCGTGCACCGGATGCTGCTGGTGAGCGTGGCGCACGCCCTCAAGGTGCGAGCAGTGGTGGTAACAGCGGCATCATGGGGCAACTGATGCCACAACGCCCCCGCATGAGCCGTGGTGGTGCAGGCGGCAGCCAGGCGCTGGGTGCGGGTCAAACCCGTTATGTATGGGTGCTGGAGGCTGGCTCGCCCGTGGCCGTACAGGTCAAGACGGGCGTCAGTGATGGCCGCATGACGGAAGTGGAGAGCGAAAAGCTCCAAGAAGGCGCGCAGATCATTACCGACCAGCGCAGTGGAGCGGCGCGATGAGCGATGACTCCGCACAAAGCCGTGGCGCCGAACCCTTGATCCGGCTGCGCAACATCGTCAAGGTGTATGGCGAGGGTGGGCTGGCCTTCAAGGCGCTCAAAGGGTTTGATCTGGATATTGAACAGGGTGACTTTGTGGCCATCATGGGCCCCAGTGGTTCCGGCAAGTCCACGGCCATGAACACCTTGGGCTGCCTAGATCGCCCCACTTCTGGTGAATATTTGTTCAAAGGTGTGCACGTGGAAGACCTGGACCGTGACGAGCGTGCGCGGTTGCGACGTCGCTACTTCGGCTTTGTCTTTCAAGGCTTTCACCTGCTGCCCCGCACGACTGCTCAGGAAAACGTAGAGCTTCCGCTGCTGTACCGTGGCGAGGCCAATGCGGCACGCCGTGAAGCTGCTGCCAAGGCATTGGAGGCGGTGGGCTTGAAAGGTTGGGAGCACCACACGCCCGCCGAGCTTTCGGGGGGGCAGCAGCAACGTGTGGCGATTGCCCGGGCGATTGTCAGCAACCCAGTGGTGTTGCTGGCGGATGAACCCACGGGGAACTTGGATACCCAGCGCAGCGAAGAAATCATGGAACTGCTCTGGAAACTCAACAGCGAGCAGGGCATCACGGTGCTGATGGTGACGCACGAGCCGGAGATGGCCGCTTATGCGCGGCGCATTGTGCGCTTTAAAGATGGGTTGCTGGACAGCGATGTGCGCAACGAGCCCTTGGTGCTGCGCCGAGCGGCCAGCAGTGCATCCACGCCGTCAGAGGAGGAGGCGTAATGTTTTTGAACACCATTCTTTTGGCGCTGCGCTCCATCCGTCGCAATTTGCTGCGTTCGTTTCTGACCATTTTGGGCATTGTGATTGGTGTCAGCGCTGTCATCACCATGGTGACCTTGGGTAATGGCGCCACCATGGCCGTTCAGTCGCAAATTCAGGGCTTGGGCACCAACTTGCTGCAAATCCGTGCAGGCATGCGCATGGGGCCGGGCGCAGCCCCGGCACCGGCGTTCAAAGACACCGATGCCCTGGTGATTGCGCAGCAAATTGGCGGCATTGCCGCTGTGGCACCGGAGGCCCGCTCCAGCGTGACATTGGTGGCCGACGGGCGTAACTGGTCATCCAGCGTGATTGGTAGCACCAACGCATGGCTGCAAACCGGTAACTGGAAACTGGCGCAAGGCCGGGAGTTCTCGGATGAAGAGTTGCGCGCAGGTGCATCGGTGTGTGTGATTGGCTCGACGTTGCATCGTGAGCTGTACCAAAACAGTGCCGACGTACTGGGCCAGCAGCTACGGGTGAAGGCGTTCTCTTGCTCGATCATCGGGGTGCTGGAGTCGAAAGGGCAAGGGGCTTTTGGTAACGATCAGGATGATATGGTGCTGATTCCGCTGAAAACGCTGCAGCGCCGCGTGACGGGGAATACGCGTGTGAATACTTTGCTGGTATCGATGGCCGATGACAGCGATCCTGAGCGTGTGAAAAGCAGCTTGCGGGATCTGCTGCGCGAGCTGCGCAAGCTGGCTCCGGGTGATGAAGATAACTTCAACGTGCTCGACACCAAACAGCTCGCGGACACCATGGCGGGTACCACCAAGGTGATGACTACTTTGCTCGGTGCGGTAGCCGCGGTGAGCTTGCTGGTGGGCGGCATTGGCATCATGAACATCATGCTGGTGAGCGTGACCGAGCGCACGCGCGAAATTGGTTTGCGCCTGGCGATTGGAGCGCTGGAGCGCGAGGTATTGCTTCAGTTCTTGATTGAAGCGGTGGTGT
>JAFAGF010000126.1 GCA_023422975.1 Pseudomonadota bacterium | reverse complement strand
TTACCGTGGAGTACGTGCTGCGCCTGATCTCGGTGCGCCACCCGCTGCGCTACGCGCTGAGCTTTTACGGGCTGGTGGATTTGCTGTCCATCGTGCCCACGTACTTGGGTATTTTTTATCCGCAGGCACATTTTCTGGCCGCGGTGCGGGCGCTGCGCCTGGTGCGCACCTTCCACATCTTTCCTATTTTTCGCAACTTTTTGAATGAGTACCTGATGCTGGGGCAGGCGCTCAAAGCCAGTGCGCGCAAGATTTTTGTGTTTTTGAGTGTGGTGGCGTTGATTGTGTTTGTGATGGGCGCTTTGATTTTTGTGATCGAAGGGCCGCGCAACGGCTTTACCAGTGTGCCCATGGGCATTTACTGGGCCATCTCCACCGTGACCACGGTGGGCTATGGGGACGTGACGCCTTCCACACCGCTGGGGCGTATTTTTGCGTCCATCATGATGCTGCTGGGTTGGGGTGTGTTGGCGGTGCCGACAGGCATTGTGGGGGCCGAGCTGTCACGCAATGTGGGCACCAAGGCGCGCCTCAAAGGGGTGGAGTGCGAAGCCTGCGGGCTGGAGCGCCATGAAGATGATTCGCGCTATTGCCGCCGCTGCGGCACGCGGCTGGAGCGCGCCGCCAAACCTGCTGCATCACCGGCATCAGACCCGGCCTCTGATCCCGTGCAAGCGCAAAAGCAAACGCTAGCTTCCAAGTCAGCAGAGGGGGTGAAAGCGTCGGAAAATGCTGCGCAGGCCGCAGACCATCCTGCTTTGCAGGGTTAGAAATTGATAGCTGTTAGCGCTTGCACACCAATGTTTTTTGGTATGTATGTAATGAAATCGCTTAAAAATACTACGCTTGCAGCTATCTTATTGGAAGTGAGTGCTAGCGATTGCGGTTTATTGCAGTGCCTGAGGATTGCCTGGCCTGTGCATGGCGCGAGGTAGGCGGAGATGGGTGCTGCAGGCGTCATCACGGCCATCGTTGCTCAAAACGGCGCATTAATTTCTCTGACTACATCTTTGGCAGCTTCAAGTCTTCATGGAAACTGATTTGACCCAGCATCAGGGGCGCATGTGCTGGTGATGCGGCGGGGGCCTGGCCGATAGCGTCCGCCAGGGTGTAGCAATCCAGATGCTGCCAAAACGCTTTGAGTGCCCCATTCAGGATGCAGGTTAGTGCACACCCGCCTGTCAGGCGGCATTGGTTATTGGGCCCTAGACATTCGACGAGGTTGAAGTCGGGCTCGATGCTACGTACTACGGCGCCCAGAGGAATTTGGTCAGGGGCTTTGCTGAGGTGTAATCCCCCGTTCTTGCCACGAACGGTAGTAATCCATCCTTGCTGTGCCAGCAGTTGAGACACTTTCATCAAATGTGCTTGAGAGATGTCAAAAGCGGTGGCAATTTCGCTGATGGTGCACAGGCGATCGCTGTGGTGGCCGCTGTAGATGAGGACGCGCAGTGCGTAGTCGGTCAGGGTGGTAAGGCGCATCTTCTGTTACGGAGGAGGTCGCTGGAGCGTTATGGGCTTGCCGGAGCGTTGATCGGCACGTGGGCGCACCAGCCAAGGAGCAAAGCGCCATAAGTACACAGCAAACGCCAAAACCCAGCATGTGGCGCTGGCATGCAGCCATGGCAAAGGATGTGCGCTGGCGCTTAGCGCAGTGAGGCGCAGCGCAATCGCGGCAAAGACCAAACCATAGCTCCATACCATGCTGGAATCAGCCACCAGTGGCCGACCTGTGTGGCCCAGCGCTGTGCGCGTGATCATGCCAATGATAAGAGCGCCGAATCCGGCCATGCCCAGCATGTGAACGGGCCAAGACAGGCGCACCGTCCAGTCCATTGCATAGAAAGCGGCGGCCCACAGCCCTAAGCCCAGTCCGAGATAGCCCAAGTAGAGGATCCAGAGCAAAGGAGTGCCTAGCACGGACCCAGGTTTCCAGGCGATGACATGCCACAGCGTAAGCAGCCCAGCGGCGAATAAAAACAGGGCTGCCCACGGGTTCAGATCAAAGACCCAGAAAAGGATGCCCAGTGCAGCCAGGGTAGCTTGCACTTGGCCACTGCGTGTGTGTCGATCGAGTGTCAGATGAGAAAGTGCACGGCTGGCGAAAAATGGAATCACTCGCCGGGCGATGAGCAAGGCGATCACCGTCATGCACAGCATGCCTGTGAAAAAATGATGCATGACCGTGGCGTAGTCGAGCTGTTGCCAGCAAGCGTACAGATAGCTGGCATTGGCGGCGGCCATGCCAAGTAGCAGTCCTACCAGAGGGTAGTTGTGCCGGCTTTGGCGGGCGAGCAAGCAGCGTCCTATGGCCAGTGCTGCGACCCCTATAAACAGCAGGTCGGCCATGCTTGCAATGAAGAAGGCATTGAAGCCGGGCAATAAAAAACCCAGACGTGCGATCACCCAGAGCAGGACAAGGGTTGCCAAGGCCGCGCCTGACAATGGATTCATGCCGGTCCAGTTGTTGGTGGCAGTCAACAGAAAACCCACGGTAATCGCTGCAAT
Organism: Pseudomonadota bacterium; assembly: GCA_023422975.1. Classification (GTDB taxonomy): domain Bacteria; phylum Pseudomonadota; class Gammaproteobacteria; order Burkholderiales; family Burkholderiaceae_C; genus Comamonas. The sequence continues at coordinate 8,438 of JAFAGF010000126.1, read as the reverse complement.
AAATCCCCAAAACATTTCATGCGCGTGCCAGAAGACGCCTGCCATGACACCGTTGAGTAACTGCGGGGTAAACACCCAGAGCAGCACGGCCGCGATGGCCCAACAGGCTCCGCAGATATAGAGCGGGCGAAAACCTAACTCCAAGAATGCCTTCAAGGATGCGCGGTGCTTGGGTGGTTGCGCTGAAGGCTCTTGAATTTTGAGGAGAGATGTCATTGCAGTTTTTTCAAGAAATACAAAACTTTCATAAAGAATAGATGTTTCAAGAAAATAATATCAATTAATGTTCTAGTTAGTTGATTTAAATCAATCTATGCTGAATTTTGTTGTGTATGAATATCGGTGTCTTTTGTGGATTTTTGCCAAATGCATGGTGTAAAAGCTTGATAGCGCTGTTTTTTTTAATGTTTAAGGGTGGACTCTTGGTAAGGCTTTAATATCTATTTGATATGAATCAATTTGATTTGGAGTGGTTTTTTTAAAGTGCATGCAGGTATTGGGGGTGTTGTGGGTCGAGCGAGAGAGTGGCTTTGACGGTGCAATAGCTCCTTAACGGTCATCAGAAAGGTGGCACATGTTTGAGAAAAAGAATCCCACGACGCGCAAAGAAGAATTGCGCAGTTTTGCTTTTTTGACGGTGGTGATGGCGCCGGTTTTGGCTGGTTTGATCATTGCTGGCTATGGATTTATGGTCTGGATTTACCAGATGTTTGCGGGTCCTCCGCATGCATGAAACCCCACAACCGATGACCGAAGAGCTGCACATCGCAAGTTTGGTGGTTCACGTCCTACCGCAGACGCTGGATTCCGTTGGGCAGGCTCTGACCACGATGGGGCCTGCCCAAGTGCATGGCTCCCATCCAGACGGCAAGCTGGTGGTCACCCTGGAGGGGCCGAGTGCCAGCTTCATCTTGGATCAGGTGGCGGACATTCGGTTGATTGATGGCGTACTGAACGTCTCTTTGGTGTACCAGCACGCAGAACCCCGGCAACTATTTAACGAGGGAGTCTCCCATGACTAGCACCCGCCGCGATTTCGTTCGTCAAACTGCTGCCGCCGCTGCTGGCGCTGTGGCAGGCATTCCTATCCATGCCATTTCTCAGGAGGGTGCACAACCGGGTGGCAGCGCGCCCATGAAATGGTCCAAGGCGCCTTGCCGCTTCTGTGGCACCGGCTGCGGCGTGATGGTGGCTGTCAAGGACAACCGGGTGGTGGCGACCCAGGGTGATCCGCAGGCCGAAGTGAATCGAGGCCTCAATTGCGTCAAGGGCTATTTCCTGTCGAAAATCATGTATGGCGAGGATCGCCTGACACGGCCGTTACTGCGCATGAAGAATGGCAAATACGCCAAAGATGGGGAATTCCAGCACGTGTCATGGGATACCGCGTTCGACGTGATGGCCCAACAATTCAAGAAAGCGCTCAAGGAAAAGGGGCCATCCGGCGTGGGTATGTTTGGCTCGGGCCAGTGGACGGTCTGGGAAGGCTATGCCGCGTCCAAGCTGTTCAAGGCGGGTTTCCGCTCCAACAACATCGATCCGAATGCGCGCCACTGCATGGCCTCGGCGGTGGCGGGCTTCATGCGCACCTTCGGCATGGACGAGCCCATGGGCTGCTACGACGACATCGAAGCTACGGACACTTTTGTGCTCTGGGGTTCGAACATGGCGGAAATGCACCCTGTGCTCTGGACGCGTGTGACGGATCGCCGTTTGAGTGCGCCGAATGTCAAGGTGGCCGTGCTGTCAACTTTCGAGCACCGCTCGTACGAGCTGGCAGACATTGAGCTGACCTTCAAGCCGCAGACCGACCTGGCGATCCTGAACTACATTGCCAACCACATCATCACTACGGGGCGCGTGAACCAAGAGTTCGTGGCCAAGCACTGTAACTTCAAGTTGGGCAACCCGGACATCGGTTACGGCTTGCGCCCCGAGCATCCTTTGCAAAAGGCTGCCAAGAACGCCAACGACCCGAATGGGGCCAAGCCCATGACGTTCGAGGAGTACGCCAAGTTCGTCTCCACCTATACGCTGGAATACACCACCAAGTTGACGGGCGTTCCGGCCAACCGGCTCAAGGAGCTGGCAGAGCTGTATGCAGATCCAAACCGTAAAGTGGTGTCGTTTTGGACCATGGGCTTTAACCAGCATACGCGCGGCGTCTGGGCCAACAACCTTGTCTATAACATCCACTTGCTTACCGGCAAGATTGCGACCCCGGGCAACAGCCCCTTCTCGCTGACGGGGCAGCCTTCGGCTTGTGGCACAGCGCGTGAAGTGGGCACGTTCTCGCACCGCCTGCCCGCTGACATGGTGGTCACCAATCCCGAGCACCGCAAGACCGCGGAAAAAATCTGGAAGCTGCCCGAGGGCACTATCCCCGCAAAACCCGGCTATCACGCAGTGCAGCAGCACCGCATGCTCAAGGACGGCAAGCTCAACGCCTACTGGGTCATGGTGACCAACAATATGCAGGCTGCTGCCAACTTGGTGCAGGAAGGCTATCCGGGCTATCGCAATCCGGACAATTTCATCGTGGTGTCCGATGCCTATCCTACCGTCACCGCGACCTCGGCGGACTTGATCCTGCCGACCGCGATGTGGGTGGAAAAGGAAGGTGCCTACGGCAACGCTGAGCGCCGCACGCACTTCTGGCACCAACTGGTCAAGGCGCCGGGTGAAGCACGCTCGGACTTGTGGCAGCTGATGGAGTTTGCCAAGCGCTTCAAGATTGAGGAGGTGTGGCCAGAGGAGCTCCTGGCGAAGGCCCCGCAGTATCGTGGCAAGACCATGTTCGATGTGCTGTACCGCAATGGTCAGGTGGACAAGTTCCCCGTGACCGACATGGAGGCGGGGTACAACAACCACGAAGCTGAGCTGTTCGGCTTCTACCCCCAAAAGGGCCTGTTTGAGGAGTACGCCGCGTTCGGGCGGGGCCATGGCCACGATCTGGCGCCGTTCGATGTCTACCACCAGGTGCGAGGCTTGCGCTGGCCGGTTGTCAACGGGCAGGAAACCAAGTGGCGCTACCGCGAGGGGGCTGATCCGTATGTGAAGGCAGGAACTGGCTTTGAGTTTTACGGCCACAAGGATGGCAAGGCAGTCATTTTTGGTCTGCCCTATGAGCCACCCGCCGAAGCTCCCGATCAGGAATACCCATTCTGGCTGTCCACCGGCCGTGTGCTGGAGCACTGGCACTCTGGATCCATGACCCGCCGCGTGCCTGAGCTGCACCGTGCCGTACCGAATGCGCTGTGCTATATGCACCCTGACGATGCCAAGGCGCTGGGCTTGCGCCGGGGCAGCGAAGTCGAAGTCGCCTCGCGCCGCGGGGCCATCCGCTCACGCGTGGAGACCCGTGGCCGCAACAAACCACCGCGTGGTTTGGTCTATGTGCCATGGTTTGACGCCAGTCAGCTGATCAACAAGGTGACGCTGGATGCGACCGACCCGATCTCGTTGCAGACCGACTTCAAAAAGTGTGCAGTGAAACTCACCAAGGTCTAAGGACAAGCAGAGGAGCGCCCCATGAAACTGATAAAGAAACTGGGAATGGCACTGGTGCTGTGTATCGGTGCCGTCACCGCAACCAGCATGGCCTACGCGGAGCCGCTGTATGACAAGGCTCGCGGCACGGCCCCTTTGCTGGAAACCACCAAACCTCCGGTGTTGGGCAATGCGATCAACGATGATGTGCGCCGCACGCGCAACTACGCGCAGCAGCCGCCCGTGATTCCGCACCGCATCGATGGCTACCAAGTCGATAAGAACTTCAACAAGTGCATGGATTGCCACTCCCGCACCAAGGCGGAAGTCTCTCAGGCCATCCCGGTCTCCATTACCCACTACCAGGATCGCGATGGGAATACCCTGGCGCAGATCTCGACCCGGCGCTACTTTTGTGTGCAGTGCCATGTGGGGCAGGATAATGCGACGCCTTTCGTAAGAAACACATTCCAGGATGTGGATAGCTTGCTCCTGAAAGCGTTGCAAAATCCTGCGAACGCATCCAAGAAACCATGAACTGGGGCACAAGCATGCTGCAACTACTCAAGCGCTACTGGGCCGTCATACGGCGCCCCAGCGTCCATTTCAGCCTTGGGTTTCTGACGATTGGCGGGTTCATTGCGGGCATCCTGTTTTGGGGGGCTTTCAATACCGCGATGGAAGTCACGAACACCGAGAAGTTCTGTACGGGTTGCCATGAAATGCGCGACAACGTCTTTGCCGAGCTGAAGAGCACCATCCACTACACCAACCGTTCCGGCGTGCGCGCGATCTGCTCGGACTGCCACGTGCCACACAACTGGACCGACAAGATGGCGCGCAAGATGCAGGCGTCCAAAGAGGTATGGGGCAAGATTTTTGGCACGGTGGATACGCCGGAAAAATTTGATGCCAAACGCTTGGAGCTGGCGCAGCACGAATGGGCGCGCCTGAAAGCCAACGATTCCCTGGAATGCAGAAACTGTCACAACTACGACTCTATGGACTTCACGCGGCAGAGTCAGCGGGCGCAGAACATGCATTCCACTTACTTGGCGAACAAGGAAAAAACCTGCATCGATTGCCACAAGGGCATTGCTCACCAGCTGCCGCACATTCCGCCTGGCTTGGGGCCCAGTGACAGTCCTGGCCAAGTGGTGCCAGCCCCTGTCGCCATGGTCAAGCCCTGATCGCATGGTGTTTGTGGAGGAGGATGCGCCACTGAGCTTGGAGGTTGCTGGCTTTGGCTGCATCCGCAATGGCCGTGTGCTGTTGTGCCAGATCGATTTCAGCCTGCAGGCTGGCCAGGTGCTGCAGCTCAAGGGCAGCAATGGTGCAGGCAAGAGCACCTTGCTGCGCAGTCTGGCCGGGCTGATGCCCTGGCGTGCCGGGGCGCTGGCATGGTGCGGTCAGCGTGCTGTCGCATCCAGCCCCGCGTTCCAGCGGCAGTTGTCGTACCTGGGGCACCAGTGCGGCATGAGCGATGCCCTCAGTGGGATCGAGAATCTGCGCTTCGCACTCCAGATGCAGGCTGTGCCCTGGTCCGGTGAACGTGCGGCCCAGGTGCTGCGCGCACTGGATGTCCTGGATGTGGCTTCACGACCCTTTGGGCGGCTGTCCCAAGGGCAGCGGCGGAGGGTGGCGATTGCCCGGGTGCTGCTCAGTGAACGTCCACTGTGGTTGCTCGACGAGCCAGACAATGCGTTGGACGCACAGGGCAGCGCATTGCTGGTGCAACTGCTGTCCGCACACGCCCAGGCGGGTGGGCTGGCGATGGTGGTCAGCCATCGCGGGCTGCTGGTGCCTAGTGTGCCGGCCCCGGTATTGGACTTGAGTGCCCCCTCTGCGGTGTCGGCGCAGCAGGAGGCGCCATGCTGAGGGCGGTGGTGGTGCGCGAGCTGCGTCTGGCCGTCCGCCGGCCAGCCGATGCCTTGAGTGGTCTGGCGTTTTTCCTGATGGTGGGCAGTCTGTTTCCGCTGGCACTGGGGCCGGACAGCACCTTGCTCCGGCAGATCGCGCCCGGCGTTGTTTGGGTGGCGGCCTTGCTGGCGGTCTTGCTGGGCCAGCACCGGTTGTTCGAGGGGGAGCATGCAGACGGTTCACTGGAGCAGTGGTTGTTGGCCCCTGCACCTTTGCCACTCCTGGTAGGCGTGAAGGTGGGGGCGCAATGGCTGGTGGGTACGCTGCCGCTGCTGCTGGCCACGCCGCTGCTGGGCTGGCAATATGGCCTGGGCGAGGAGGTGATGGCGGTGCTGCTGCTGTCGCTGGCCTTGGGTACGCCCAGTCTGTGCGTGCTGGCGGCTCTGGGGGCTGCGCTGACCCTGGGCTTGCGCGGTGCTTTGCTGCTGGTGCTGGTCGTGCTGCCGCTGAGCGTGCCGATCCTGATTTTTGGCAGCCATGCCGTGACCCAGTCCTTGCTGGGGCTGCCTGCGGCCCCCGCGTTGAATTTGCTTGGCGCCTGTTTGTGCCTGGCGCTGCTGGCCGGCCCCTGGGCGATTGCGGCAGCGCTGAGGCTGGCGTTGGAATGATATGAACCCTTCCCCTGTTGCTTCTTCTCCTCGATCGCCGCGTGCTGCGGCCACAGGCTTTCGCTGGCGCCAGCTGGCCTCCCCCCCCGTGTTCGACCACTGGGCACAACGCTTGTTGCCGTGGCTGGCCGTGCTGGCGCTGGCGTTGACTGTGGCCGGGCTGTGGGTGGGTTTTTTCGTGGCACCCACCGACCACCAGCAGGGCGAGGTCTATCGCATCATCTTTTTGCATGTGCCTGCGGCCTGGATGTCGATGTTCATTTATGTGGTGGCGGCGGTGCATGCGGGGCTGGGCTTGGTCTACCGCACCCGCCTGTCACCACTGCTGGCGCGCGCCTTGGCGCCCACCGGGGCCCTGTTCACAGTGATCGCGCTGTGGACGGGAGCGGCTTGGGGCAAGCCCACCTGGGGCGCATGGTGGGTGTGGGACGCGCGGCTGACCTCGGAGCTAATCCTGCTGTTTCTGTACCTGGGCTACCTGGGAGTGTCCTCGGCCATCGAAGACCCCGGGCGAGCCGACGCGGCCGGTGCCATCGTGCTGCTGGCGGGCGTAGTGAATGTGCCCATCATCTATTTCTCGGTGCAGTGGTGGAGCACCTTGCACCAGGGGGCCACAATCCGCCTGGATGCGGCCCCCAGCATGACCCACACCATGCTGGCGGGCATGCTACTGATGGCCCTGGCGTGCTGGGCTTATACGCTGGCCGTGTGCTTGCTGCGCACGCGCTGCCTGATTCGAGAACGTGCCGCAGAGGAGCAACTGTGATGGCGACCCATGGTTTTTACATCGCGCTGGCCTATGGTGTCAGCGCAGCGCTCTTGCTGCTTGAAATCCTGGCGCTGCTGTGGCGCTGGCGTCGGCTGCGACAGGGCCCCGCACTGCGCGACCCTGAGGGAGATACTGCATGAAACCCCGTCGAAAGCGCCTGCTGTGGGTGCTGGCCGGCGTGGCCCTGGTGGGGCTGGCCGTCACCCTGGTGCTGCGCGCACTGGATGCGAATGTCATGTTTTTCTACAGCCCCAGCCAGATCCTCGCGGGCGAAGCGCCGCAGGGTGCGGCCTTTCGCATCGGTGGTCTGGTGGAGGTCGGCTCGCTGCAGCGCTCCGCCGATGGCCTGCAGGTGCAGTTCATGGTGACCGACGAGGTGCAGCGCGTGCCGGTGCGCTACCAGGGCCTGCTGCCCGATCTGTTCCGCGAAGGCAAGGGCGTGGTCGCATCCGGCAAGCTGCAGGTGAACGGTGTGTTCGAGGCCGCCGAGGTGCTGGCCAAGCACGATGAGAACTACATGCCCCCGGAAGCGGCCAAGGCGCTGGAAGACGCCGCGCGGACATCAAGGGGGCAGTCATGATGGCCGAGCTGGGGGTGTTTGCGCTGGTGCTGGCGCTGATCGTGGCGCTGGTGCAGGCCACGCTGCCGTTGCTGGGCGCCCAGTGGGGGATCGCCGCCTGGGTGCGCCTGGCGCGGCCCGCCGCCGCCCTGCAGTGCCTGCTGTCGTTGCTGGCGGCGGGTGTGCTGTTCTGGTGCTTCGGCACGCAGGACTATTCCGTGCTGTACGTCGCGGCCAACTCGCACAGCGATTTGCCCATGATCTACAAGCTGACAGCCTTCTGGGGCGGGCATGAAGGCTCCATGTTGCTGTGGCAGGTGCTGCTGGCCTGTTGGAACGTGGCGGTTGCCTGGCGCAGCCGCGCATTGCCGGCCGATTTCGTGGCGCGCGTGCTGGCGGTGCTGGGCTGGGTCAGCGTCGGGTTTCTGCTGTTTGTGCTGTTCCTGTCCAACCCGTTCCTGCGTCTGGTGCCTGCCGCTCTGGAGGGCAAGGATTTGAATCCCTTGCTCCAGGATCCGGGCATGGTCTTTCACCCACCGCTGCTGTATATGGGCTATGTGGGTTTTGTGGTGCCATTTGCGTTTGCGCTGGCAGCCCTGATTTCGGGGGAGCTGGGCGCTGCCTGGGCGCGGTGGTCGCGGTCCTGGACGCTGGCCGCCTGGGGCTTTCTGACACTGGGCATTCTGCTCGGCAGCGCCTGGGCGTATTACGTGCTGGGCTGGGGGGGCTGGTGGTTCTGGGATCCGGTGGAAAACGCCTCCTTCATGCCCTGGCTGGTGGGCACGGCCTTGCTGCACTCGCTGATCGTCACGGACCAGCGCGGCGCATTCCGCAGCTGGTCGGCGCTGCTGGCGATCTGCGCGTTTTCGCTGTGCCTGCTGGGCACGTTCCTGGTGCGCTCCGGGGTGCTGACCTCGGTCCACGCGTTTGCGGTCGATCCAGGGCGCGGCCTGTTCATTCTGTGCTTCATCGTGGCGGTGGTGGGCGTGTCGCTGTGGCTGTACGCCTGGCGGGCGCCAGAGCTGGGCACCGGGGGCGGGCAGTTCGCCTTGCTGTCGCGCGAAACCCTGCTGCTGGTGAACAACGTGCTGTT